>CAYYBZ010000246.1:0-2426 GCA_964470285.1 uncultured Oligoflexia bacterium | reverse complement strand
CATCCTTGGTAAGAAAATTACCCCTTTTGCCCGGTCTATCAGGGTAATTATTCTCAAGAAACTTTACATAATTATTATTCTCAACAAAGCAAATTTCCTGGCTTTCTTTTTTCTCAAAAGTTCTTATACCCTCTTTCCTGGCAATTTCCCTAATCCGGGTTTTCTTTAAATCTCCGATTGGAAAGATAATTCTTTTAAGCTGATCCTGATTGACAGAAAAAAGAAAATAAGACTGGTCTTTCTTTTGATCTATACCTTTTAAAAGATGTAATCCTTCTTTTTTCTTCTCTATTCTCGCATAATGACCGGTGGCTACATAATCAGCCTCTATCTCACGTGCTCTTCTCATAAGATGGTGAAACTTAAGTTTTGAATTACAGACAATGCATGGATTAGGTGTTCTTCCCTGAAAGTACTCTTCAGCAAAATAATCAATAACCTCTTTTTTGAACTTTTCTTCGAGATTGATTACGTAAAACGGAATTTTTAACTGATCTGCTACGCGTCTTGCATCGTTAATATCCTCAGGGCTGCAGCATGTACCAAAGCTCTCCAAATCACATTGCCTTAGGTTCCAAATCTGCATAGACATTCCCACCACATCGTAGCCTTTTTCTTTTAAAAGATAGGCTGCAACCGAGCTGTCAACACCTCCGCTCATCGCGACAACGACTCTTTTTTTACTATTCTCTGTCATAACGATTTTTGCTTAAAAATAACCGCATATGGCCTATTTTTAAGCTATCTTATGTCTTTCTGTTAAGAACTTTGACACTTTGTTAGAAATGAAAATCTAATTATTACATCATAAGGTGTTGATATACAAAGCAATATTTTTATAATCATACAATAAAGAAACCTTATTTTATTTCAAGCGAATTATCTTTATCAATGTGTATAATATTGTAATAATTAATTTTTTTAATTATGCTTAATGGGTTCAAAAAAACCGTCATAACTCTTGACAATAAATGTATAGAATGTTATCAATTATTTCATAAATGGGCTAATTAACCCATACTTGAAATCGCTAGGTTTCAGAGGATGACTCTCCCCCTCCTTGAGTCCTTCTCACCTAGCGATTTTTTTTGTCTAAAAACTTGCGAAAAACAATGGAATCAACTTTCTTTTTCAAGGCCGAATTCTTCATGAAGAGATCTGACTGCCAATTCTGCGTATTTTTCATCTATAGCCAATGAAATTTTAAGCTGTGAAGTTGTAATGGTGATTATATTTATATCTTCTTTTGCCATAGTTTTAAATATTCTTGCTGCAATACTTGGATGAATTCTCATGGCATCTCCTATTACAGAAACCTTGGAAATCCTTTTATTGCAGTATACTTTCGCTCCGTTTATGTCGGATACCGCATTCCTTAATATTTCGACCAGCCTTTCGCTGTCATTTCTAGGAGCCGTAAATGTAATATCAGTTACTCCCTTTCTACTTACACTTTGAACAATCATATCAATCCAGACATTACAATCCGCAACAGCCTGAAAGAGCCTGTGCTCAAGCTTCGGATCATTCGGTATGTTCATTATGCTTATCTTTGCCTCTTTCTTATTACAGGTAATTGCCATTACTTTTGTACCTTCAAAACTTTCGGAACTTTTGCTTATCATGGTTCCCCTTCCATCGTTAAAGGTTCCTTTTATTTCCAGAGATACTCCGAATTTCCTGGCCAGCTGAACTGCCCTGGGGTGAACAATTTTAGCGCCCATGCTCGCAAGCTCCATCATCTCATCATGGGTTATCTCTTTTAATAATCTTGCATTTGAAACTATCCCGGGATCAGCTGTAAAAACACCCGGAACGTCTTTGTATAGCTGGCAAAGATCCGCCTTCAAACCTCCCGCCAGAGCAACGGCTGTTATATCCGAACCTCCCCTTCCGAAAGTGGTTATATCTCCGGTTTCAGAAACTCCCTGAAAACCCGCGATTACAACTACATTATCGTCTTTTAAGTACTGCGTTATTCTTTCGTAATTGATTTCAGCAATAGTGGCGCTTGAGAAATTTTCATCTGTCATGATAGGAATTTGATGCGCTAAAAGTGAACATGCTTTAATTCCTTTAGTTTGTATGGCCATGGCTAAAAGCGAGCTTGAAACCTGCTCTCCGCTTGCAATTAAAGAATCAAATTCCCGCGGATCCGGTTTTGGATTTATCTTTCTTGAAAGAGATATAAGCCTGTCGGTTTCGCCGGCCATGGCCGAAACAACTACCACAACATCATTGCCCCTGTTTTTTTGCTCAATGACTTTTGATGCAACCATCTTAATCATTTTAAGGTTTGCTACCGACGTACCGCCGTATTTCTGAACAATAAGCGACATAGTTATCTTCTGACCTTGTAAAGTGACTTTCCTATGGTATCTGCCGAAGCCTCCCATACTATCTCTGTCATGGTCGGATGAGGGTGA
>CAYYBZ010000245.1:0-3986 GCA_964470285.1 uncultured Oligoflexia bacterium | reverse complement strand
CGCAGGCGGGACGCAATTCCCGCGGCCGCGCCATCATTAATCTGCTGGCTATGGAAAAGGGTGAATCGGTTAAAGCTGTTGTTCCGGTAAAATCTTTTGAAGAAAATCAGTTTATTTTTATGGCAACACGGTGTGGTCTTGTGAAAAAAACCAGTCTTGAAGCCTATAGTCATCCCAGAAAAAATGGTATCAATGCCATTTCAATTCGTGAAGGGGATGAACTGATCGATGCCAAATTAACCGATGGCAATCAGGATATTTTTCTCGGAACCAGAGAAGGCATGGCTATCCGGTTTAATGAATCACAAGTCAGACCGATGGGACGAACGGCATCGGGCGTTCGCGGCGTTCAATTGCGCGGCGATGATGTGGTGGTTGGCATGGTGGTTGTCCGGCGTGAAGGTACTACGTTAATGAGTGTGACCGAAGGCGGATACGGTAAACGATCGCATATTGCGGATTACCGCATTACCAATCGGGGCGGTAAAGGCATTATTACGCTGAAAACCACTGCAAGAATAGGTAAGATGATCGCTGTTATGGATGTGGTCGATTTTGATGATTTATTGCTTATCACCTCAAAGGGACAGGTGATTCGTCAGCGCATTGAAGATATTAAAGTGATTGGACGAAACACTCAAGGCGTTCGGCTGGTCCGGTTAAGTGAAGGCGATACCGTAGGTGGCGTTGCCCGCGTTGTTCGCGAAGAAGAGGAATGAGTCAGGCTCCCTTTCAATTTTTTGATCATACTGCTGATATTGGCATGCATGTCTATGGCGCTACCCTGGAAGCGATATTTCATAATGCGTGTATAGGCATGCTTTCAATTATAAATGACTTTAAAAAACCGGTTCGGCCGTCTTCAGAAAGAATAAAAGAAGATTTTAATATTGAAGCAGACAATATTGAGGCACTTCTTTTAAAAAGTCTTCAGGAGATACTTTTCCGAATTGAAATACAAGGCCGTATCTATCATACCTTGCATATTGAAACGATTTCATATCATAAAACAAATCTAAAGCCATATAAATTAAAAGGTTATATTTCAGGAGAACCCTATAATTCTGCCCGGCATGGAATTTGCATAGAAATAAAAGCAGTCACCCGACATCAATTTTACATTCAAAAAACGAATGCAGGGTGGAAAGCAAAAATTATTTTCGATGTGTAGAAAGGTCAGAGCTATGTGGGAAAATGAAACAATCGTATTGGTAACCAGTTTAAAAAAACGTATTTTAGCTGGAAATACCAAAGTCAGATTCGGAAAGTTTTCACAAGATGAAGCTATACCCAAATTTGTTCGTCATTATTTTCAACAAAATGTGATTCAATTACTTCAGGAAGAACAACCTATTGTCTTTAAATCGACACCCCATTTTAATCTTGAAAATGAATCATTCGCTTCTATGAAAGGTCAGTTTCAGGGAGCACTACAAGATTCTGCACTGCTGTCGACTGAAGAGATAGAATCTTTTCTTCAGGAAATACTTGTTCTGCGTTTAGATTACCTTGTTAAACCCATTGATACTATGCGCCATATTTTATTTGAAAAGAAGCAGCAGATTGTACTTGATCATATTGAAACACTTTTGAATCCTTTTATTAATATATTACCCTATGCCGAAAACTTAATTGGTTCACTTAAAGATTCCGGCCAATCAACACTCGTAAGGGAAAATTACGGTGAGAAAACCTCGTTGATGCTTAACGAGATTTTTCAGGAGGATCCGGTAAAAACTGTTTCTAATGAATTCAGCCAGTTAACCCAATTTTTATCAGAAACAAAAGGTGAAGAAATAAAACGCGTCGACAGTGCCCTGTTGCATGATTTCTTTTCTGATAGAAACTTGTGGGGCTTCAGAAGAGCATTGGAGGTTGAAACCAAACTCGGAAGAGAAGATTTTGATTTACTGGATCTTGAAATGATGCTAAAGCGTTATATAGAATTAAAAGAAGATTTCAAACAGGAAAATACACCCGTTACACAGCCAAAAGTTATATCAGGTGTTCCGGAAAAAGAAGAAGTTAATAAGTCAGAAGCTAAAATAGAAGCGAAAACAGAAGAAAATAAAGAAGACGTCAGTGATTGGGATTTGGACGACGTTCTTAATCAGGAAACATTTAGTATGGATATTAAACCAGAACCGCTGGAAGAAGCCAGGCCAGAATCGCCGAAACAAAAAAATATGCGGATTATCAGGCACGAAAAAGAAGAAGCAGAAGAAAAAGCAAGGACTGAAATTAAAGTATCTGATGATTTGACAAAAGAACCTGAAAAATTGGAAAATTTAATCGATAACAAAACACAGAAAATTTTCGTAAAAAAACTGTTTAGCGGAGATCAATCGGCCTACAGTGAGCTGACTGAAAAATTAGATGAAGCTGAAAGCTGGCGTGTTGCAAAAATTCTAATTGATAATGAACTTTTCAAGCGTGATGTAGATCCTTTTTCCCGTGAAGCGATAAAACTGGTCGATATGGTTTATAGTCGGTATTATCCAGAAGAAGGTGTAGGAGGCATTAAATGACAAAAGGGTTAGGCGTTTTTGTCTTTCTATTGTTTTTAGGGGGCGTATTTTTATTTGGGGTGTCTGATGAATCCGAGAAAAAAGGCATTGTGACATATGCTGATGGTCAGGTAAAACGCAGAAAAACCGAGCTGGAAAACTGGCAGGATGCACCAGAAAAAACCGAGGTGCTCTCTGGTGATAAGGTACGCACTTATCGTCAATCACGAGCCGAACTCGATTTAGCCCAATTAGATATTATTCGGCTGGCACCACGTACCATAATCGATATTGTAAAACTTTATGAAGAAACCAAAGAAAAAAAGCTTGAGACAAAAATTAAAGTTGAAGAAGGTGAATTATGGGCAAATGTTCATGAAGTAGAGATGGATACCCAATTTGATATCTCTGCCCCTATCGCAGCCGCAGCGATTACAGGTACGGTACTTCGCGTTAAAGTTGATGATGATTCAACGACACAAATCAAAGTTTACAAGGGTGAAGTGAAAGTAAGTAAACCTGCAGAACAGGAGGCACCCAAAGCAGACCGCTCTCTGGCACCAAAAAAGGTGCAAGGACCGACAGAAGTGGCCGGACCCAAGGAAGTGACTGTTGATGAATGGGTTGAAATCGTAAAAGCGATGCAGCAAATCACGATTAATAAAAAGGGGCAAATCGTTTCTTCCAGCAGCTTTTCTAAAGATGATCAAGACGAATCGACCGATTGGGTGCAATGGAATAAGCGCCAGGATTTAAGAAGAACACACAGATTGGATCAGTTAAAGAAATCAAAACTCTTGCGATAGCGACAATTCTTAGTTGTTTGATAAAACATCTTTAAACAGAAATTGATGATCTTTAAAATGGTCCTGCAATTGTGAGCCGGACCATCTTTTATACATGATTACGCAGCATAAGTTCTATAGGATGCGGTTTTAAATAAAACTGATCGGCGAGATAAGGTTCATTGTATTTTCTCACATAGTGATTAAGCAGCGTAACCGGTACAATCAGAGGAACAAGTCCGTTTCTGTATTGATCGATTGTTACTAGCAATTCCTGTTTATCATCAGCGGACAGATTTTTTTTAAAATAACCCATCACATGCTGCAACACATTGACATGTTTTCTAACGGTTGCTTTAAGTTTGAGCCCCTCCATTAAAATGGAAAAATATTGATATGTTAACCGGTCAAATGCATCTTGTTTGGTATTACCAGCCAGTTTGCCCAAATCAGAAAGCAATTTAGGACTGTGCGCCATAAGAAGTAATTTGTGTTTTGTGTGGAAATCAAGAAACGCTTTGGGTGAGAGACTGTAAAGCCGGGATTGATTCCAGCGATGCATAATAAAAATTCTCTCGATAAAGTTTTCTTTTAAAACCGCATCATGTAATCTGCCCTCATCTTCAACAGGTGTCAGGGGGAATCTTTCTATAAAAGCTTTTGCAAATAGGCCCACACCCTTTTTTAAAGGCAT
>CAYYBZ010000244.1:3769-3987 GCA_964470285.1 uncultured Oligoflexia bacterium | reverse complement strand
TAAGAATAACCGGATAGTTGTTTATTATATCCCTGGATTTTTCAAGATTTTCAAAATCAACGTAAAGACGGTCATAGAGTTTTTTCCAGAGAAACTTAAAGGATCTGTAAGAAAGTTTGATAGCATCGGAATGAAGATCGGAAACCATTTCCTGCAAAACCTTTTTTGCCTTTCTTTGTACAAGAAAAAGAGGTGTTTTGTTTCTTTTGGCTACTCTT
>CAYYBZ010000244.1:0-3759 GCA_964470285.1 uncultured Oligoflexia bacterium | reverse complement strand
AAGAATATTCTTAATTATAGTATTTCTGGGTGTCGTGTTATAAGCGCCGGTTTTTGCTTTCATCTTAAGTCTCCAGTCAGAACTAACATAATATAATAAAAAATGCATATGTAAAAGCTAAACGACATAAAGATACTTTGAATGAAAAGGATAGGCATTCAGAATGATATAAACATAATACTCAATGAATTGACTAAAATCACTGCTCTGATAACCTTGAAAGCATGAGCAATAAAAAACTAAAACCGAAAATTCTTAAACCGGGTGATCGGGTAAGGGTTATCGCTCCAGCAAGCCCTTTTGATAAAAAGGTTTTTAAAAAGGGAATAGGCAAAATTGCCTCCATGGGTGTTGAGGTTGTTTTCAGAAGGGATATTTTCTCAAAAACAGACTATTTGGCAGGAGTTGATAAAAGAAGACTTTTTGAATTACACGAAGCATTTAGCGACAAGAAAACTTCAGCGGTTTTTTGTGCAAGGGGAGGGTATGGTTCAACAAGGCTCTTACAGAAAATAGATTTCTCGATTTTAAAGAAAAATCCTAAACTTTTCGTTGGTTTTTCCGATATTACTGCCCTGCATCTGGCCATATACGCTAGACTTAAAATGCCGACAATTCACGGTCCGATGATCGCATCCAAAAGATACATAAGCCAGCCCGAAAGATTTGACAGATTTTTAATACGGGCTCTGTTTTCAAAAACCGAGATCAGATACAGTATATCAAAAAACGTTCAGGTAATCAGAGGCGGAAGAGCAAAGGGAATAATTCTTGGCGGTAATCTATCAATGATTCACAGTCTTTTGGGAACGAAATTTATACCCGAGTTTAAAAATAAAATTCTATTTATGGAAGATATAGCCGAATCACCTCACAGAATAGACAGAATATTATGCCATTTTAATCAGGCAGGGATGTTAAAAGGTTTAAGGGGAGTTATTATCGGAAGATTTGCCGATTCAAAAGGAAGGTGCCTTAAGGCCGATTTACGAATTATTAAGGGAATTTGCGAAGAATATTTTAAACCTTTAAAAATACCCTGTGTTTTCAACTTTCCGATTGGGCACGGTCGGGAAAATCTTGTTATTCCAATTGGAGTTATGGCTGAGCTGGATGCCGGCCGTAAAACCCTGATATGTGAGGCACCTGTCAGTGGGTAAAAGAGAAAAATGGCACAATATAACAGATACTCTTTTCAAGGGTAGTGAGGACAATGTTTTCCCGGGAGCCGTTTTGCTTGTGAAAAGTTCCGCGGGAATTGAATATACCCGGGCTGTGGGAAGAATAGCTGACGATTCAAAAAGCTCTATGACCGAGAAAACTGTTTTTGATGTAGCCTCCTTAACAAAGATACTGTGCACAACAACAATGATTATGACACTTGTGAGAGATTCTGAAATCTCTCTTGAAAATAAGATAGCCCGATATTTTTCCTCTGACGAAATTGTTGATGAACTTAAAAATGTAACAGTTGAAGATATACTTACCCATCAATCAGGATTAAAAGCATACGTTCCGTTTTTCAAGGATGCATTTGAAAGAGGAGAAGAGTTTGTCAGAAGCGATGAAGCAAGAAACTATATCTTTTCAAGAGCCAGAAAAGAACCTTTTGACTACAGGACGGGCGAGAATTTTAAATACAGTGATCTCGGCTTCATTGTTCTTACTGAGATTATAGAGAGATTATTGAGTAACCGCCTCGATTATGCAAGCCGTTCAAGAATTTTTGGACCATTAGGTATGAATGAAACCCATTATATACCGTGGCGTGAGAAATGGTCGGGAGATATATACCCTAAGAGTAAAATTGCCCCCACGGAGGCCTATGAATGGCTGGGAAAAGAAATATGCGGGGTTGTTCATGATGAAAACTGTTATATGATGGGCGGCGTTTCAGGACATGCAGGGCTATTTTCAACAATCGGAGATATTTCCAGATTTACAGATAAACTGTTTGAATGTCACGAAGGATCGTCCGATTTCCTTTCCAAGAATATCGCAAAAAAGTTCTTTACAAAAAGAGGATTAATCCCGAATTCTCCATGGGCAATAGGTTTTAAGACTCCGTCTAAGGAGGATAAGAGCTCGGGTAAATATTTTTCTGATAATTCTATAGGGCATCTCGGATTTACAGGGTGTTCGATATGGATTGATCTTAAGAATAAACTGTCAATAGTTTTAATGACAAACAGGGTAAATATTGCCAGAGATAATAACAAAATAAGAAAATTCAGGCCTTTGATCCATGATCTGGTTATGGAAATATTAAAATCATGAAAGACAAAAAAATCTATATGATGGCGATATGCGGTATGGGAATGGGCTCTTTAGCAGGATACCTTAAAGAATGCGGTGCAGCAGTAAAAGGATCCGATGAAAACATATATCCCCCGATGTCTGATTTTCTGGGTGCAAAAAATATCCGGGTTTTTAAAGGTTATAATGAAAATAATCTTAACGATAAATATGATGCGGTTATTATAGGAAATGCAATAACAAGAAAAAATCCGGAGGCGCAAAAACTTCTGAATTCTGATTTAAAATATTATTCAATGCCCGGTTTCATAAAAAAGTATCTTCTGAAAGAAAAAATATCCATTGTTGTTTCAGGAACCCACGGAAAAACTACAACGGCTTCACTGTTAGGTTGGGCGGTTGAATTCGCCGGTCTGGATCCCTCGGTTTTTGTCGGCGGTATAGTTAATAACTGGAACAAAAGTTACAGAAAAGGCTCCGGTAAATATTTTGTTCTTGAAGGAGATGAATACGATTCAAGCTTTTTTGACAAGGTCCCTAAGTTTCTTCATTACAACACGCATGATCTGATTCTTACCGGCATAGAGTTTGATCATGCAGATATTTACGGCTCATTGGAACAAATAAAAGCGGAATTCACAAAGCTTGTTAAGTCAATACCGAAAAACGGAAATATAGTAGCTTACGGAGATGACGAGAACGTAAAAGAAGTAATATCTTACGCTAAATGTAATGTGACAACTTATGGAATGTCGAATGAAAATGATTACACTTTAGCAGAACCTGAATTTAAGGGTTCAGCAACATGTTTTGATTTATTAGAAAAGGGTAAGAAAATAATTAGAATAGAATCACCGCTTTTGGGAAAACAGAATATACAAAATGCAATGGCCGTTTTTATACTTTTAAGTAAGTTGGGCCTTAATGACCAAAAAATAATTGAGGGAATAAAATCCTTCCCAGGCGTTAAAAGACGACAGGAAATAGTAGCGAAAATATCAAATATAACCATTATTGATGATTTTGCTCATCATCCTACCGCAGTGAGCTTAACTCTTGAGGGTTTCAGACTTGCATATCCCGACGCCAGAATATGGGCGGTTTTTGAGCCTAGAACAAACACAGCAAGAAGAAAGTATTTTCAGGATGAACTTGTTAATGCCTTTCAAAGTGCGGATAAGATTATAATTTCCGATGTTTTTAAAAAAGAGTCGTTAGGGGTGGGGGAAGCTCTTGATGTGGAGGCTCTTATTAAATCAGTTAACAAGGATTCAAATAGAGCCAGATTTGTCAAGCGGATAGAAAATATCGTAGAAATTATTGTAAATGAGTCCATATCCGGAGATATTATAGTTATAATGTCTAACGGAGGTTTCGGAGGTATTTATTCTAAACTTACAGATGCTTTGAAAAAGAAAAAGCGTCCTATTTGAACCTGGATTTAAATTCTTTGATTAACGATTCAAGAGTTTTAACCTTTGATGTTACACTTGATTTAAAATC
>CAYYBZ010000243.1:0-4007 GCA_964470285.1 uncultured Oligoflexia bacterium | reverse complement strand
AAGCGGTCATAGGTTACAAAAAAATCGGGAATCGTACACTTATTTATGTAAGAGAGCATATAATCCTGATCTTTTCCGAGAAGAAAAGCTCCTGTAAAATTATGTTTTTCTAAAATGTCGGATATCTGAATTACCGCTCCGGTTTTGAAGCTTTGATCTTCAAATACGAATGAAGGGAGTATTCTTAAGGGGCGAGGACGGAAATAATATTTAGTGCCGTTTTCAAGAAGTGCTTTTTTAGTGTTTTGTGTTTCTGCAATATAAGGATTTTTATCAACCGTTTCTTTTTCAAGATACCTTACTGAAGACGAATCTGTTTTGTAAATCTTAAATCCGAAAGAAGAGAAATTCGAATATAAGATGTTATCATCATGGAAATACGGATAAAATGCTCCTCCTAAAACACTTGTAATCTGTCTTAAATCGTAAGTTTGAAGGTCAAGTGCATATAGCTGGAAGATTCCGGTTCTATCAGAGGAAAAATAAAGCTCAGCTCCGGTTTCATCAAAACAGGGCTGCCGATTGTCGCTTGAACCGCTGGTAATTTTTTTTAAGTTTTTTTCTTCCAGATCCATTAAATAAATATGATTATTTTCGCCCTTGGATATGACAAACGCAATTGATTTACCGTCAGGAGAGAATACAGGTTCAAGAAACTGAGAAAAATCCTGCTTAAATAAAGGAAATTTTATGTTTTGACCTTCAATATCCGTTATACCTAAGGATCTCTGTCCGTCGTTATTTCTGATAAATGCAATTTGTTTGCCGTCGGGAGAAAATGTCGGATGTGTTGCTCGGAGATCCTTTGATATCCTTGCCGGTTTAATTTTTATTTTATTAAATTTTTCAAAGTATTTCTTTTTAGCTTCATTCGATTTTCTTTTTTTCATTAAATCTGAAAGCTCCGAATCCCGAATTAATTCCAGTCTTTTATGATATTTTTCAAGAAGCTCGTTAACTTCGGTTAAATCGATCATGAATAGATCAAAGCGCTTGTAATCTCCCAGCCATCCCGAGATTCTTTTCGAAATAACAATCTTATTGCTGCCAGGTGAGAAAGAGTAATATCGGGCATCGAATTTTAGTTTTACGGGAAAAGGTATATCTGAATCATCTGTTTCAATGTCAGAATAGTCAAAGTTGAAAGGATGGTTAACTGAATGAATTATGAGTTTGTCCTTTGAAATATATGAGAACCATTTTCCGTCAGGTGAATAACGCGGATAAAAATTATAGATGCCGTCGGCATATTTTTTGTCTTTAGGATCGGTAATTTTTTCAATTTCATATTTTTTTGTTAAAACAACCGCATCACCTTCTTTAAGGGATTTTGCTGTTTCAAATGCCTGGTTGACGTACTTGGTTGTTATGTGGTCTATCCATTCGTCATAAAGCGCTTTTGCTCTTTTGCCCGTTAATTTTTTCAATATTTTATCAAAGTCAAAATAGATTGCCCTTGAATGTTCATCGGCGATTAAAGAATTAATGTCCTGACTGTAATTATTTAACAGCCATAAAGTAAATGCATAGCCCTGATTGTAAATCATCTCGGGACCGAAATGTTCCCTGACGTTTATATTTTGCAACTGATCGAAAGTTAACAGATTGTTCTCGATAACGGACATTCTTAAAAGCATATCCTGTGATGTGTCCCATATGTCGTATTTGTTTGCAGCCGTTTCTGTTTGCGCAACGCCCTCGGCCCACCATCTTTTTATCCTGTTTAGAGGAACCGGAACGGAAACGCCGATATCCGTATTTTCTTCCCGGTTTTCGTCTAAAAGGAAACCGAATCTGAGCATTTCAAAAGGTCCTGTATATCTGTTTGCCGCCTTTAACGAGAAAATGTGAGCCAGTTCATGAAAAAGTGTTCCCCTTATCCATTCATGCCTGCCTCTTAAAGGCATTGTTGAGTTTGTTGCCCAGATAGTCACATGATTGATATTAAAAACGGAATATCCGTTTCCTATATCGTCGTCATCCTTTACGACAATGTTGATTCTGTTTTTTAGTTTCAGATTAAAAGCTTTAGAAAGGTTTTCCCATACTTCTTCCGCTGCAACGGCTACTTCTGATGCGGTTTTTTCAACATCTTTATGATAGTAGATTCTGAAATGTCGGGTTTTTAACTCATACCATGATATTTCGGGGTAGTTGTATGCAACGGCAATACTTAGATGCAGGTTTATAAATATTAGAGCCGTGAGCGCTATTTTTAATGCATTTGATTTCATATCAATAACTCAAATTTATACCTGCGCAATAAGTTATTCCTACTAAAGAATTTACTGCCGGTATGACCGGATAATTTTTCCCGGCGACGGGTAAGTCGACTTCAAAAAATACAGACAGGTTTCTTTTTGCGTAAAATCTGCCTATCGGTGAAAGTTTAAAATAGTGATAGGAAGGTATGCCGGCTTTGAAAGATTGAATATCGTCAGTATTTACCGATGAAACGGTTACGATAGTGGTTCTTCCGAAAGTGTATAAACCAGATAAACCCAGTGAGAACTTTTTCAAAAAGAAAAACTCCGCGTCGAAAAAGAATTCAACTTCATCTCCAAAATCTATTTTTCTGTTTCCCAGAGGATAGGCCTGTGAAGTCGCTGTTTGCGTATCAGTGAAGGTTACCTGCTCATTTTGCATATAGGAAGGAGTACCTGCGAATCTGAATCTGTATTTCGCTGTTTGAGAGAATTTTGCAAAAGAAAGTATTTGTCTTATTTTCAATCCGATGTGAAAATCCGTTTGACCGGTTCCGAGAGGAAGTTTTTCATAAGGTAATAGATCTTCCTGCTTATAAGAAAGATTTGTACTGCCGGAAGGTAATTTCAAAGATGTTAAAACGGATGCATTTATACTTTTTAGAAAAAGATATTCAGCGGAAATCGATAAGTCTCCAATGCCTGTTTTTTCTCCTCCTAAAGAAGATGTTTCCTGCCTGGATCTTATCGGGAAGTCAAAATAAAACTTAAGTCCGTCAATAAAGCAGTATGAAAAGCCAAGAAGAAATAAAATTTCAGAGTAATCCTGTCTTAGTCCTCCGGGAAATGACGGATCTGAAGATTTAAGCTTATCACCGGAAGAATTATAAAATTCACTTGAATTCATTCGCGAAAATTTTAATGAAAAAGAACCTTTGCCCGTATCAAAACTCTCAAAATCATATTTTTGTGATTCAGATATGTTCTGTGAAAAGATTTTACCGGCGAATAAAGTTAGGAAAACTGCAAAAATAATAGAAAAGAAACAGATTTTCTTAAACAGGGTCACGAACTTGAATATTATATGTGAGAAATACTCTAGTCAAATATAATCATTATAATGACGGTTTTGCATAAAATTCCGTCAATTCTCTTGCCATTCTTTATCAGGATTGGTTTGTGACTGACACGTAATTGTTAAAAATACTTGACAATAAAAGCTATTACTATTTAATTATAAATTAATCTGTTATTTGAAAAGTAAATATTCCCGGAAATATATGGAATATTTCAGTTGATTTAAATCACAAATACATATATTCCAGTTTGATCCGGCTACCGGAAATTGGTTTTCATGAGTAGCCGGTTAATATAATTCCCTAGTGGAGATACGTTAAGTCTGGGTTAAACTTTTTAGGAGGAGTTAGTAACCATGAAAAAACTTTTAGTAGCATTAACAGTAGTGCTTGCATTATCATTTGCAGCACCCGCAGTCGGAGCAGAAAAAATGGCTTCTTTGGGATTAGGCTTTGATATGCCCTATACAATTGATCCCGTTAAATCAAGAGGCTCATTCGGTATTAACCTGATAGGTGAATACTTTATCAATCCGAATATAGCTCCGCATCTTATGTTTCAGTTCCAATTCGAAGGTAACAAAGCAATGTTCATCAACCCCGGTATGAGATACTATGTATGGGCCGACAATATGTGGACACCCTATGCAGCAGTACAATTCGTACTCGGTGTAAAAGACACAGCCGTCAATGACAATTTCAACTACGGTTTCAGAATCGCCCCCGG
>CAYYBZ010000242.1:1992-4081 GCA_964470285.1 uncultured Oligoflexia bacterium | reverse complement strand
TTTCACTTGAGAAGTCTATTGTAAAAATGGGGATGTCGGCATCTCTTATTATTAAAATACGATTGTCAGATAGTTCTTTGTACCTGTATGTATTCGCCAGATCTCTTAGCTTGTTTCCAAAATCCTCAAAAAGCAGAAAATCAAGATATCCGGGTTCAAACTGCGAAGGCAGATTTAAACCTCTTGCAGAAAAAGGGAACAGTAAGATAAGCGTCAGAAGAATTATGTTCTTTTTTAAATGCATGCGTTTAATCTTCCCTTAAATCATTGATCTGTATCTCTCCCGCCCTTATTGATTTAATTATATTGTTGAGATCGACTATGGATTGATCTATCTGGCGACCGGCTCTTAGTCTTATAAGTATCAATTCCAGTTCGTTTATTATTCTCTGTGATGAGCTTTCATCGGCTACCCTTTGTGTTTCGGGAAGAATGTTTGTGCAGTAACCGAGAATTGCCGCTATGCTGCTGTTAATGATGTCGTCTTGAAAAGAATTTTTGAAAAGCCTTAAGAATTTCTCATAGCTTATGTCGTTTCCGCCGGGTTTTTCATAAAAGCGCATTACAGGTATATCGAAATATTGCGAGCGGTTTATTTCGGTATAAATCTCACTTCTTGCGTCAAAATCGAATTCTACGTTGGCAAAGACGGAGTGAACCCTGATTGAAAAGGGATCAATTACATAATGTATCAAAGCGCTCTCACCTTCGGCCTCAACTGATATTTCCATCACTATGATTTCTCTGATATAGAATCTGGTGACTATTTTGTTTCCCTCTCTTTGAGCCCTTACTTTTAAAAAGCTTCCAATCGAATCCCTCATTTCATACTGCCTGGCATTTTCATCCGCTCTTAGATGCATTAAATACCTGCTTAAGCGATTGTCGTCTCCTGAAAACTGATCCGCATACCCCTCAGTAAAGAAAAGGGATTTAAGGCCTGTAGGTTCAGGGGAATTGCCTTCAATTTTTAATTCTTCTGAATACAGCAAGGCATTTTTTATGTCGCTGAACCTTGCGTCGTATCGGCATCCGGTAAATGTAATCGTTGATGATGCATAATCCTCCGCGATTTCTTCATCGTAGCTTATATAGAGAAATTCCTGGTCTTTGGGTATGGCCCTGCATGGATTACTGCTGCTGGTGTCTGGCTCGTTTGCAAGAAAAACAAACTCCAAAGAAGGTTTTTCTCTTAAATAGAATCTGTAATTGGTTCTTAACTCATCATACTTATTAACGAGCTTATTCCTTGCTTCGCCGAATATTACTTCCGGTAGTTTTGAGAATATCTCGCCCGGGTATTCAAAGTGTTTTTGATCAGCCAGGGCACAAGTCGCTGAGAATAAAATTATTAATGCGGTTATTATAGTTCTTAAAATCATAATTATTAGGGATTAAGCCTTATCAACTGACCTCTTTCTCCACTGTAGAAGTATTTGTATATAAGTGAGGTCTCGACTTTACCGGTTTCAGGAAATACGGGGTGTCCGTCTTCGCTTGCGGTGATATGAACCGTAAAGCAGAATTCTTTTGTAAGGTTTTTGGGGCTTGGTAATTCGATGCCCATTGTTGCAATGTCTTTTATTGATAATAATCTGCCTGTGTTCCCGTCATTTTTTTCCTTAAATCTCTTTAGAGATTCGGAACGGTCATTACTGTAATTTAAATTCTTATCCTTTAAAAAGACCCTCACAAGACCCTCTGAAACTGGTGATGTTGCAAACAGGGGATCTGCCGTAAGAAATATCCTGGGAGTTTTATCCGCAAAGAACTCATTGCCTCTAAGTTCAAGGTTTACATTTGCAAAGAAATCTTCCCAGTTAAGTTTAGAAGCTTCAATTTCATTTTTGTCCTTTAACGGAGCGTAGTCTTCAGAGAGATCCAGTTTAGCGTTTATAATAAACAGAAGATAATGCTGATTCTTTCCTTTAGATTTTCCGCCGAACAGAAATGGAAGGAATTTGCCCAGAACCGGAACTCCTGTGTTATTTATCTGACTGAAATCCATTACGGAGTTTTTGCTTACAAGAAGTGTTACGGCGTTATCAGGTGCAATGAAGCGGTTTCTGTCCATTATAATAAAATCGAC
>CAYYBZ010000242.1:0-1982 GCA_964470285.1 uncultured Oligoflexia bacterium | reverse complement strand
TCGACAAGGCTTCTGGGGCGTTCGTCATAGCCGTCAAGCTCGGGATTTTCAACAGGAATTCCGTAGTAGAAATGCAGGTCCTGTATAAGTACCTGACGAAGTCCGTTTTCTTCAATAGCCCTTGCATATCCTCTCAGCCCGAAACCCGCTTCCTGCATCTTCGTATCAGAAGTTCCGTCTCTATATAAATTTCTTACATATAGGGTTTTCATCCAGTCGCCCGAAACCGCATCGGCTTCGAAAGTATGCCTGGCACTGGCCTGTTTGCTTTCGATAAGCTGTGCAAGCGTAGCTTTTAAAAAGCTTTTCTCGACGTTACCCACTAGAACATTAGCCATGCCCATTGGGCTTGTGAAAGCTGTTCCCACATGCTCAACGCTTTCTGGATTATAGCTTAAGCCTTTACCGAAACGGCTGAGAAGAGAAGCATCCAGATGATCGTAGGCTTCGTTAGTGAGTGAGATGAGTTCAACCTCAAAATTGATCTTTGTAAGATCGGGAATAACCAAAAGCTGATCTTCCCTGGTTGCCAGCTCTAAAAGTTCAAGCATTTTATCGCTATCTGTGCATTGAAAATGCAGAGCTTCACCTACGGCACTGAGCCTTATCGAACAGTCGGATTCGGCCCGCAGGTTGTAATCGTGACCGTAAAGTATCCCCGATATTGTGGAGAGAAGTGTAGTTGAATTTCCGCTTCTTACGGGGTAAGTGCATGTAATAAGCCCGTTTGATAAGCAGCTGCAGTGAAAGTCTCTGCCTATGCCTTCCTTAAGGATTATTTCCTTGGGTTCTCCCTGTGTATCTAGAACGGTTCTTTTAATTGTGATTCCTTCAAGGCAGTTTTCCTGAGTGAGGCAAATCCGGGGTGAAAGAAGGATTAATCCGAGAATGATTAATACGTATTTGTACATGGTCTACTCCTTATATTGCAAAGTGCCATATTAATAATACAATGCGTCAAGAAAGTCAATCGTTTTAACGCGCCAAGTCTTAGGTTGATAGGCATTGATGGCCAAAAGCTACTTCCTAAATTTCCCAATTTTATAAATGCTGATCTTATTGCTAAGGGATTATCTCCTTTCGACCCGCAAATTGTAGCCATTTAAGCCGGCAAGCTGGTTATAGAACAAAATAAGGCTTTTTTGGTTATATCATTGAGGGTAACGAGAACGTCCGCAGCGGAGGTATGTGTCGAGTTGAAATACAAGTTAACGTAAAAACGTACCGAAGGTTCCGTCAGTGAGACTCGTCCCTGGGGACGCAAAAATAAAAACTGAATCATACTTATTCATTATTTTTTAGGATTCAACCTTCTTTGCTGAGAAAAACAGATAAAAAACCACGGTGAAAATTGCCGCAAGCGAAAGAATACCGGTTATCGCTTCGGGGATAGAAAGTTTCATAGGTACTTTGGTCACTATAAGAATTGCGAGCAATATTCCCATTATGGCTTCACCGGCAACAATACCTGAACTTATAAGTATACCTTTATCCTGAGTATTGGATTTTGGTTTACCTTTTTTAGCCCTTTCAACAAACGCCCTTATAACACCACCTGCGAAAATAGGAGCCGATAATGAAATCGGCAAATATATACCTACGGCAACAGGCATAACATGTGTTCTGAATTTATATTTTGATTTCTTTAAAATTTCATTTGTGATTATAAGAATGATTCCGATTATAACCCCTATTAAAACCATTTTCATCGGAAGTTCACCTTCACCAAACATGGCCTTTATTACACTGGCAAAAAGGGTTGCCTGAGGTGCTTTCAATCCTGTTCCTATTCCGTAGGATTGATGAAGAAGAGTCAATATGGGTGCAATAACTATTGCAGGAACTGTGGCACCTATAATTTGTCCCATTTGCTGGCTTGCTGGAGTTGCTCCGACTATATGACCTGTTTTAAGATCCTGTGACATGTCGCCAGCCGTGCTAGCAGCTACGCAAACTACACCTGCAATACCAAGCGTGGCTAA
>CAYYBZ010000241.1:0-4092 GCA_964470285.1 uncultured Oligoflexia bacterium | reverse complement strand
AAAGGCAGGGAAATGGCCCTGCAGGCTCTTTATCAATTCGATATAACTAGGGAGCATAGCGAAGATTCCCTCGATCGATTCTTTGTATCCTTTTATTCAGACGAACAACGAGACGGTTTTGCCGAGGAATTTATACGAGGTGTAATCAAAAAAGTTTCAGAACTCGATAAAATTATTGAGGAATACTCGGAAAACTGGAAACTTGCAAGAATGCCCATAGTCGACAGAAATCTCTTACGCATGGCCATTTTCGAATTATTGCATAAAGAGGATATCCCTGTTAAAGTAACCCTAAATGAGGCCATAGAGATAGGTAAAAGATTCGGATCCGAAAACACCGGCTCATTTATTAACGGAATTCTTGATAAAATTGCCAAAAATCTGAAAAAGCAGTAAATGAAAGTAAAGATTTATACCGATTCAATAGACTATTTAAGCACAAATCTTTTAGTATTGCCTTTTTTCAACGATGCACTCCCGCTAAAAGGAAACTTGGGCCATGTTGACTGGCGTTTAAACGGTTTTATCTCGAAATTATTTATGAAAGGCAAAATAAACGGAAAGGATATGGAAAAAATACTCATTCCTCCGTTTAACAGAATTCCCGCCGATAGAATTGTTCTTGTATCACTGGGCTATAAAAAGGGGTTTGACCCTTCCAGAGTCAGGGATCTTGCCCATGACATAATGGAAACGGCACATAAGCTTTCTTATTCAAGTTTTACAATAGGAATTCCAATAGAACTTGAGACTTTTGATTCTTTAAAGGAAATGATTGTCAATTTGTTTAAAGGAATCGACAAGTATGCAACAAAGATAGGGCAATGTGAGTTTTTTGAAAACTTAAGAATCACTTTTGCAATGGACAGAAACAGTCATTCTTCAACAATGGGCGAACTCAGCAAGTACTTAAGTTCAAGAAGCCTCGCTTCGCAGGCGCTTGTAAATACATGATGTTAATTATTTAGATTGTTAGACTTAAAAATGTCCTCCCTTATGTGTAAGTATAAATGAAAAAACTGCTAAAAAGAGAGTATGTGTTTTTATCCTTAATCTTTATTATTATACTGACGGTTTCTGTAATTAATCATAAAACGCAAGCATTACAGGTTAAGAACTATCTGGGTGCAGACAAATGCGGGCAATGCCATAAGAAGGAATATGAAATATGGCAAAAAGGTCCGCATGCAAGTGCTTTTGATACTTTACCTTTTAAGCAGAGGGAAAATATTTCATGTCTATGGTGTCATTCAACAGACGCAAGAGACAACTTTAAATCATACAAATTGAAAGGTGTTCAATGTGAAGCCTGTCACGGCCTCGGGACAGAAAGCATATTCGGAACTATGGCTTCAGGTTTTTCACAGGACCATAAGAAAAAGCTAAGAGAACAAAATGAAAGCGTTTGCATTGATTGCCATTCAGATGACAGAACCCCCTCATTAAAGCCATTTAACTACTCTCAGAAATTAGAATCCATAAAACACTGGGAATAACCTTTTCGGACCTTTTGTTACTTTAAGACCATTTAATTGATTCTCACCTTACGGATTAGCCGGAAAACAGATACTTTTGTTACCCGTTTAAATTTCTTATACTCCGCGTCTTGAAAGGGTTTTAGCGGTGGTATATACTTAAATATATACTTTGGTATAGGAGGGTATTTATGCCCAAAAGTTCAGCCAAAAAGATTTTAGTATGTATTTCAGGTGACCTCTTAAAGAGAATGGACAGTTTTAAGACGAAATATAAAAACAGAAGTGAAATGATAAGAAAAGCCCTGGAATTACTTATAGCATCACATAAAAGAAAGGTTTTAGAAAGACAGTTTAAGGAAGGATTCAGAATTCTTAAAAATCTAAACAGGGATTTTGCAAAAAAATCTACAGCTTTAAGCAGGGAGATATACAAGAACTGAAATTAGTTTAAAACTATGGACGTTAAAAGAGGAGATATATTTCTGGCCGATTTCTCAACCGGTAAGAAGCGTGAAGAAAAACCGGTTCTCGTTGTTCAAAACGATATGAGTAACAAGTACTCAGAAACCACCATAGTAGCGGCAGTTCCCGATTTCCTGACAGAAAAGCTTTTACCGACGCACATAGACATACCAAAAGACGCGTCAAATCTGGGAAGAGATGTTATAGTCTTAGCTGAGCATTTAACTACAATAAAAAAGAGCAGACTTAAGAAGTTTATTGCAAGAATTGCCGATGAATACATGGAGGAAGTAGAGAAAGCGTTGAAAATTTCACTGTCTTTGGAATAGATTTATAAAATTAATATTTTTTAATTATAAGTGAAAGGACGGTTAACCCTATGAGTCAGGAATCCAAAATCATTTCAATTTTGAAGGAAAAGCAGAACAAGGAGAGGTTTAAAGAACTCCACTGGGAAGGGAGTTTTGAAGACTACCTGAAAATAGTTGAGAAAAATCCCAGGGTCTTAAGAACCGCATATCAGAGAATATACGATATGATTCTGTCCCACGGCGTGGAGGAATACATTGATTCCAAGAAAAAGATCTATAAGTACCCTTTCTTTAGCGATCCCATAGAGGGCGGGAAAGATGCTATTTTCGGACTTGATGTGCCGCTTATGAAGCTCGTTAACGTGTTTAAATCGGCAGCTAACAATTACGGGACAGAAAGAAGAGTAATACTCCTTCACGGACCGGTCGGCAGTTCAAAATCCACTATAGTAAGACTTCTTAAAAAAGGCATTGAGGATTATTCGAGGGTTCCGGAAGGCGCCATTTATACTCATGCATGGAAAATCCAGGACGAAGAGTTGAAGAACAAGGTTATTGAAGGAGATGAAATGGTTTGTCCGATGCATGAAGAGCCGCTTCATCTGATACCCGAAGATTACCGGGAAGATATACTCGCAAATCTTATAAAGAATCAAAATACGGACTATGAAATTAAGGTTGACGGTGAGCTTTGTCCGGCGTGCCGACAGATTTATAAGGAGCTCTTAAGGCATTATGACGGAGATCGGGTAAAGGTCCTTCAAAATATAGTGGTTAAACGATTTACGCTTTCGGAGCAGGATAGAATAGGTATAGGAACATTTCAGCCCAAAGATGAGAAAAACCAGGATTCTACCGAGTTAACCGGAGATATTAATTACCGAATGATTGCAAAATACGGTTCGGAATCGGATCCAAGGGCGTTTAATTTTGACGGTGAATTCAACATCGCAAACAGGGGAATAATTGAATTTATAGAAATACTTAAGCTTGACGTTGCTTTTCTTTATGACCTTTTAGGAGCGACTCAGGAACATAAAGTTAAACCTAAAAAGTTTGCCCAGACTGATATTGACGAAGTAATTATCGGACATACAAATGAACCTGAATACAAAAAACTTCAGAATAACGAGTTTATGGAGGCATTGAGGGACAGAACCGTTAAAATTGACATTCCGTATATATCGAAGCTCAATGAAGAGATAAAGATTTACAACCGGGACTTTAATAAAGCCAAAATAAAGAACAAGCATATTGCTCCGCATACACTTGAAACCGCAGCAATGTGGGCAATTCTTACGAGACTGGAAGAGCCCAAGAAGGCAAATCTTACGCTTTTACAGAAACTCAAACTTTATGACGGAAAAACTTTAGCCGGATTTACAGAGGACAATATAAAGGAGCTTAGAAAAGAAGCTATCAGGGAGGGTATGGAAGGTATATCCCCGAGATATATACAGGACAAGATTTCAAATGCTCTGGTGAGCGATAAGACTGGAAACTGTGTAAATCCCTTTATGGTTTTAAATGAGATAGAATCGGGGCTTAAGCATCACTCACTCATCTCAAGCGAGGACACCAAGAAGTATTATAAGGAGCTCATAGGAATTGTAAAACAGGAGTACGAAGATATCGTTAAAAATGAGGTACAAAGAGCAATCAGCGCTGATGAAGCTTCAATAAGCAAGCTTTGCGGCAATTATATCGACAACGTTAAGGCTTACACTCAAAAGGAACGTTTGAGAAATAAATACACAGGACAGATGGAAGAACCCGATGAAAGATTGATGAGATCAATTGAAGAAAAGATTGATATTCCTGATTCGCGAAAAGATGATTTC
>CAYYBZ010000240.1:0-4112 GCA_964470285.1 uncultured Oligoflexia bacterium | reverse complement strand
AGCTCTCAAATCATCGAGAAATTCAAACCCGTACTTTCAGTGAAGTATCTGAATCGGTTAAACAAAAGGGTAAAATATCAAACCTTCATACCGGCTCATGGATTAATCACAACTTTGATGTATGGATAGGAAAACCCAACACAAACAAAGCTTGGGAACTTGTGAAAAAAACGCGCGAAGCACTTTTATCGGCTCTTGAAAAGAAAAATTTCTCCGATGATGTAAGGCGGAATGCATTCTTAGAATTTTACAGAGCTGAAGGCTCTGACTGGTTCTGGTGGTATTCAGACTACTTTTATACCGATAATGCTGAGGAGTTCGACAGGCTTTTCAGAACTCACCTTATGAAGGTTTATAGAATTATAGAGTCAGGAATACCGTGGCAATTACAGGTCCCTATTTTCTCAAACACCCATCCCCTTATGCAACCTTCATGTCCCAAGGGGCTCATGTCTCCTGTAATTGACGGAAAATTGACCAATTTTTACGAATGGGTTAATGCCGGAATGCTCGAAATTGATCAAATGGGTGCATTAGTTCAGGAGGGCAGACATTATCTTGATTCAATCTTTTACGGTTTCGATTTGGATAATCTCTATTTAAGAATAGATCCCGACTCTTCTCTGACAAAAGAAGAACTTACTGAGCTTAACTTCAGCATTACGCTTATAAACACCAAATATTATAAACTTAAATTCAGAATAACCCGCGAAATTGAAACTTTTACCCTTCTTGAGAGCCGGGATAGAATGAATTATAACCCCTGCGGAGAATTCCCTACTATTTCAGTAGATAAACTAGTAGAGCTATCCCTGCCATTTTCGGCTATAAGTACAAAGCCTGGTGACATTTTGAAGGCGGCAATTAATGTTTCAGGAAAAGATTTAGAGTTAGCCAGATATCCACGCTCAGATTATCTCCTTTTAGAGGTTCCTGATAAGGACTATGAACAGATAATGTGGATGGTCTAAATATGAAAAAAGTAGATTTTCTTTTTGGCGTACATAATCATCAACCGGTCGGCAACTTCGACCACGTATTCGATGAGAGCTTCCGGAAATGCTACCTTCCTTTCCTTAAGGTACTAAAGGACCACCCCGGAATAAGAATTTCCCTGCACACTTCCGGTCCGCTTTGGGATTATTCCATGGAAAAAATACCCGAGTATATAGAACTGGTTAAAGAGCTTACAGACAGAAACCAGATTGAACTTCTGGGGGGAGGATATTACGAACCTTTACTTCCTATTATTCCGGAAAGAGATGCCGTAGGTCAGGTTGAAATGATGAAATCTTTTCTTAAAGACCGATTCGGATTCAATTCAAAAGGCATATGGCTGACCGAAAGAGTATGGGAGCCGCAGCTTCCCTATACATTAGGCGGGATTATAGATTATACGATTATAGATGACTCTCACTTCAGGCTTGCAGGTATAACGGATAATCACATTAAGGGTCATTATATTACCGAAAAGTGGGGCCGCTCTACGGCTATTTTTCCCATAAGCAAACTTCTCAGATACTACATTCCGTTTAAGCTGCCTCATGAAACAATAAATCTATTAAAAGAAGTTTCTGAGCAAACACCGGCAACTTTAACGTATGCCGATGACGGTGAAAAATTCGGGATATGGCCTGAAACGTATAAATGGGTTTATGAAGAGAGATGGCTCCACAGATTCTTTGAAGAGATAGAGAATAATCTCTCATGGATAAACATGCCCACATTCTCGGAATATATTGAGAATAGAGATCCTGTAGGCAGAATATACCTCCCGACGGCTTCTTATGCTGAAATGATGGAATGGGCCCTTCCCTATGAAGCTGCGATAAATTATAAAAGAGTATCTCAAGAAATAGGCAATATGGGAAAGACCGAAGACTTTGGAACTTTCCTAAGAGGCGGCATCTGGAGCAACTTTCTGGCCAAATATCCGGAAGCCAACCATATGTACCAAAAAATGCTTTCGGTGTCGTCAAGGCTTAACGGAATTATTTCGGGCACAAACTCCAAAGAAAATGAAGATTTAAAGAAAATAGAGTCTATCAAAAAGTCCCTTTACAAGGCGCAGTGCAACTGTGCATACTGGCATGGATTATTCGGAGGTCTTTATCTCAACTATTTAAGGCACGCAATATACGAAAATCTCATTCTAGCAGAAAAAATGTGTGATGAAATAGAGCATTCGGGGCACAAATCATGGTGCGAAACCTCAAGGTTCAATTTTTACGACAGCAAAGAAGATGAAATTATTATAAATTCAAAGAATCTCGGAATTGTTATTTCACCGAAATTTGGAGCCTCAATTGCAGAGATTGATTATAAACCTAAGTCTTTTAATATAAGCAATGTAATGAAACGTTCAAAAGAAAGTTATCATGACAAGATTAAGAGAATGGAGCAGAAAACCGCAGAACTCTTCGCAGACTCACCGAAATCAATTCATGACATACAGGATATAAAAGACAAAAATATAGTTGAAAAGTTAATCTACGACAATTATCCGAAATTTTCCTTCATTGAGCACTTTTTAGCTCCCTTAACAAAAATGAGCGACTTCGTTACGGGAAAACACACAGAACTGGCATGCGCCGGAAATCTGCCTTATCAGATTGACTCACTTTCTATAAATGAAAAACAGAAAACCCATGTTTCCAGATTCTCAAAAGAATTAACTCTGGGCGAACATGAATTTGTCAAGGTCATCAAGGAATACAAAATCCGATCAAGAGATTCGCTGATAAATGCAAGTTTTGATATCACTAATAAATCGGAAAATATGATAAAATGCCTTTTCGCCGTTGAACTTAACTTAACGCTTCTGGCCGGAAATGATGATAAGAGATATTATCTAATCGGAGAATCGGAAAAACATAATTTGTCTGCAATTCTCGAAAAAAAGGCCGATTCGATAATATTGGCGGACGAATGGAATACTTTCAAAGTTGAACTCAAAAGCGATAAAAACAGCGCTGCCTGGTTGTTCCCGGTAGAGACTGTTTCGCAGTCCGAATCCGGATTTGAATTAACATATCAGGGTTCCACTGTTGTTTTTTCGAACATTTTAAACTTAAAACCCGGTAATAATAAGACTTTTTTGATAAACCTAAAAATCGGTCAGATCTAAACATAAAAAGAGAATTTATCAAACAACCTCTAAAAGCTTTTTGTTTGACTTTGATTAGACGTATATATAATTATTAATTATTTTAGTGAGGTAGCTTTAAATGCCCGAATTGAGGAAGGATCCAATAGTAGGTAGATGGGTAATTATCTCTAATGAGAGAGCAAAAAGACCTAAAGACTTCATATTAAATGAAGAATCCCAGAAAAGCGGCGTTTGCCCTTTTTGTGAAGGCAATGAAGATAAAACTCCAAATGAAATTCTTGCGTACAGGGACAACCCTTCTAAAGCTAACACAAAAGGGTGGAAAATACGGGTGGTCCCGAACAAATTTCCCGCACTTAAGATAGAAGGTTCCCTTAACAGGGAAGGACGGGGTGTCTACGATATGATGAACGGTATCGGAGCCCATGAAGTAATAATAGAAACTCCCTTACATAAAACCCAGATGTCAGAGCTTTCCGAAAAAGAAATTGAGAATCTCTTCTGGGTTTACCGTGAACGAATACTGGATCTTGAAAAGGATTCGAGATTTAAATACGTTCTCATATTTAAGAATTCCGGTCTGGCTGCGGGGGCCTCGCTTGATCACACACATTCACAGTTAATTGCCCTTCCCATAGTTCCTGTAAGCGTGATAAGAGAACTCGACGGATCAAAGAAATATTTCAACTATAAAGAAAGATGTATATTCTGCGATATTTTGCGCCAGGAAATGGATACAGGCGAAAGAATAGTAAGTGAAAACAAAAATTTCATTGCAATAACCCCTTTCGCTCCAAGATTTCCTTTTGAAACGTGGATACTGCCCAAAAATCATATGTCCGTTTATCAGAACTGCCAGAAGGCTGATTTTGAGAGCTTATCAAGACTCTTTTTAGACGTTCATAAAAGACTCGATCTTGCATTGAATAAACCTTCTTATAATTTCATACTTCACTCATCACCGTTTAAAGTGGACAGTAACGAATATTACCACTGGCATATT
>CAYYBZ010000239.1:0-4127 GCA_964470285.1 uncultured Oligoflexia bacterium | reverse complement strand
TCTTTTTGGTTTTTTGCGAACTGTCGGCGGACTGTCCGGAGTCGTCATTTCTGGTCAAAAATTGAGATGGTTTAATTTCACATACTAAAGCGTGTCTTTTCATTATATTGACTATATTTTCGGCCTGCATATAGGATATTTCATTAACTATGACAGCCCTTTTACTTTTAAGCAGCAGATTAAGATGCGAATAGCCGGTAAATACCTTGCCGTTTTCAAACTCGAGTAAATCCTTAATAATTTTATGCCTCAGCGCCGAGTCGTTAATCTGAGGTGCAATTACTCCGCAGGAAATGTTTTTACTGCATGAGGGACACAAAAGAGCTTTGAGGTCTACAGTCTTACCGCAAAATGGACAATTTCTATTTTGTGATCCGCCGTCTTGCATTTCTAATTAATTAAAATTAAAGAAATATGAGAATTGATGAATTATATTCAAACCTATAAAATTATAGCACAAAGAACAATTTGGGTAATATTTGATTTTTATACCGTGATAATTGGTTTGAATAGTTAGCCATTTAGCCATTTTTATATATAATTAAGTGAATTAATTTAAGAAAGTGATTTGATGAAAAATATAATCATATTCCTGACATTAATGTTGTTATGCTTAAGTCCCTGTTATGCCCAGACACCTCAAAGCGAAAATTTAGTAAGCACATTTGATAGAGCTTACCCTCTGGGAATGGGCGGTGCATGGCGGGCACTTGCGAAAGGGGCAGATGCTTTAAGTGTTAATCCGGCCGGATTGACGCTTAAAGAATTCAGGGGTATCAGTTTTAACTACAATGCTTCAGATCTTTACGATTCAGGTATCTTATCAGCTTCCTTTTATGACGGTTCAAGTAAAGGCTTTTCCATGGGATTAACTTTTGACAGAAACGGAATGAATATTGATTCCAGAAGCGTTTCAGCTACACAGTTAATAGTCGGTCTGGCAAAAGGCATAGGAAATTTATCTCTCGGTTTAAGTCTAAAATACATATACCTGTCCAGGAGCATTAGCTCGGGAGGTAATCTTAAGAATTTTACAAGCGATATAGGTGCCACTTATAGCCCCATTCCCCTTCTTTCTTTCGCCGCGGTAGTCAAAAACATTTTTGCAGGGACGAAATATCCCGAAATTCCGCTGCTAATGGGATACGGGGCGGCGGTCATTTTTGAAGATGTGGCTAAACTGAGCGTAGATGTCGAAACGGATTTCTCAACCCGCAACAATCACAACACAAATTTCTACTTTGGAGGAGAAGTTGCCGTTACTGACGGAGTCCTTTTAAGAAGCGGTTTTGGGCTTGACCGTGTAAGAGAAAATCCGTTCTTTGGTCTCGGGCTTGGTTTTTACGGAGAAAGATTTTCACTTAATTTTACTTTTGCTGAGAGAATCGATCCCCTTGGTGAAACTTATGCTTTATCAGCCGAACTTGCTTTTTAAAGGAAATCCCAAGTGTTTAAAAAGACGGAAGTTCCTAAAAATTATTTGCATGCAATAGTTAATATTAGATAGAATTAAAAGATGGAAAAAGACGATAAAGATTTATCCAAATTAGGTCATGTTGCCTCGGATGAAGGCAATGACGATTTTGACGATTTTTTTGAGATAGGCGACGACGGGCAAACGGATACCAAACCGAAAAAAGATGTCCGGCAACCTCCTGCGGAGAAGCCGGCGGATACTTCCGAGCCTAAGTCCACTGATACCGGTAAGCCAAAACAGGAAGAGGATTTTACTGCAAGTGCGGCCGATTTTCTTTCCGATGCCGAACAGGCACAGGATGCTCCACCGACACAGGAACAAAATATCAGTACCGGAGCCGAATCTTCCATGGGTACGGATGATGAAGTTTTTGGCGGCCTTGACGGATTCGAAGAATTCTTAAGCCTTGAAGAGGAAACGGCCACAAAACCGAATAAACCTCAAACCCGGGGTTCCAAGCCAAAGCCGGATGATGAAGTTGCGCAAACCCCTAAACCACAGTCACCTCAAAAACCTGAACAACCTCAGGTAAAACCGCAGGCTCAGCCTCAGCAACCCCAGCCTCAGCAACCCCAGCCGGGAATTGAATCCAAGCCTGAACTGAAAGGGGAGCCCCCAAAAAAGGATATAGTTGAAGATGCTTTTGAGGAGCTTTTTGCAGAATCTCCGAAACAGGAAGCGCCAAAGCCGAAACCTGAAGCAAGTACTCCCAAACCCAAACCTCAACCCAAACCTGTATCGGGTGAAACCAGCGTCCCTAAGCCAAAACCTGTCCCTTCTTCTTCTGCCAAGAAAGAATCAAAAGGACAGAAGGGTGTAGATACAGTTTCGGACGAGGCCTTTGAAGCGTTGTTTCATGAGATTAAAGGACCCGCGGAGAAATCCGGGGAATTGTCAGAAGAATCAATGGCTTCCGGGCTTGGAATTGACTTGCCTGCAGCAAAAAAGAAATCCAAATTAAAACTTATAGCAATGATTCTGTTACCTGTTGTAGTAATAGGAACACTTGCCTGTCTTATTTTATTTACAAAAAAGGGTCTTTTCGGAATCAGCTATTACAGCTATTTTATTGAAGGATACAGGAAGCCTCCGGCAGAAGTAATGAAGAGGCTTAAAGCGAAATTTGAGGGAGTTAAGAAAAAACTAAACAGGGATTACTATCCCGACTATCTGTCTTCAATAAAAGACTTAAAGGATGTACTTTCGAAGGATACAAGATTCATTCCCGCTCATGCATATCTGGTTTACTGTCTTCTTTTAACATCGGGTGATCCGCTTAGCCAGGGCTTAAAAAAGGAAGTTGAAAGGCTTCTGTCTGAATCGGAGAATTTAAATCCTGCTCTTAATGAAGGCATCATTGCCCGTGCTTTTTACAGTTACCGAATCGGTGATCTTGTGCCTGCTGAAAAAATGATTAACGGGCTTCATGATTCAGGAGTGAAAGATTTTTTTGCCTATGAAATTCTGGGGAATATATCTTTTTCAAGAGGAAAGTATGTTGAGGCTAAGAGTAATTTTGAAAAAGCAAGTGAGCTCAATCCGGATAATCTGCGGGTAAAGCATGCCCTTTCAATGGCGCAATACTCAGACGGGAATGTTGAGAAGGCTCTGGAAATTATTTCATCTTTAAGGGCGGATCCGTACAATCATCTTCCATCGGATATTGACTGGAATTATATACAGTGGGCTAATAACGATAAAAAAGCACTTGCTAAAGATAATTTTCTCAAAATCTTCACAGACAAGGGAAAGGAGCTTTCAAATTTCGATTACGCAAGACTTTCAGGATATATCGGAGACATTCTTTTTGAAGAGAACAATTTTGAGCAGGCAATGAAAGTTCTTGAAAAAGGAGTAAAAAAGGAAAGCTTTAACCACGGTCTTGCTTACCGACTCGGTCTTGTAAACCTTCAATTAGGTTCTTACGAAAAATCAATTCCGTATTTTAAGAAAGCGGTTAAATATGCTCCCAAGCAGGTAGCCTATTATATCCCTTATGCCAAGGCCTTAAGAGAGACAAATAAGGTGGAGCAGAGTCTTGATGAGATTGAAAAGGCTTTGCAGATAGAACCTGAAAAAATAGATGCGCTTTTTGAAAAGGGGCTTTCCCTTAAAAAAACAGGAAAAAACCGGGAAGCGCTGACTCAATTTGAAAAAATACTGGATCTGGATGCACAACATGTCGAAACGTTAATAATAAGCGGCGATATATATGTTCTTTTGAAACAGTATGATATGGCTAAAAAATACTATAATAGAGCTGTCGCCCTTAATATCAAAGACGCGAGGGCTCACTCCGGATTAGGAATGGTATATGTAGGACTAAAAAACAGACAAAAGGCTTTGAAGGAATTTGCGATAGCTGAAAAATTAAGCCCTGACAATGTCAAAATTATTCTGAACATAGGCAAGTCTTTCCTTGCAGTAAATAAGATAAAGGAAGCTAAAAGGAATTTTGAAAGAGTTATCAGCATTGATAAAAACAACATTCAGGCATACGCAGGTCTGGGAGACATCAATTTTAAAAATAAACAGTATGAAAAGGCCGCCAAAGTCTACAGAAATGCCATAAAGATAGACTCCAAGAACGTTGATTTAAAAGTAAAACTTGCAAAATCCCTCATTGAGTTAAAACAGTTCAAGCCCGCCC
>CAYYBZ010000238.1:0-4129 GCA_964470285.1 uncultured Oligoflexia bacterium | reverse complement strand
TGACAGAGGCGAGTTTGTTTTTCCGGTCGGCACATCTTTGCATGAAATGGAAATTGAGCTTCCAAGCAAGGAAACAATGAAAACGCTGGGAAGACTTGTTCATATTGAGCCCTGGCAGGACGAGACAAAATATAAATGCGGCATAACATTCTTTGAAAGGGACAAACGAAAACTAAAAGAAATCTCGGATTTTGTTTTCTTTAAAAGGTTTCCACTTTGTTTCCCTATAGAGAAAAAAGATTATGAAAGCATTTGGGAGCTTTTCGACAAATCCGGATATCTGGACGAAAAATCAAGAGAAAGCTTTGAGCTTGTAAGGGAAGATTCAAACCCCACATGGGAAAAGATGGATTCAAGTAAAGGTGAAATAGCAAGGAACATAGCTACGACCGACGGCGAAAAGGTAACCGGCAGTATGCATCTTTCAAGAATTTATAAAGACACTTTCCTTCTTCATCATTTCTGCATTTACCCGGGATATCAAAGAACCGTAACAACCAGTGTTTACGGCGGTATGATAGATCAGCTTTTGGAAAGCGGAGCAAAATACATAGCATGCTATTACAACGCTGACAAAGCCTGGAACGACAAAAACTACGGTGAATTTATTAAAAACTACCCCTACCCTGAAGAAAACTACAACAAAGTTTACGACCTTTTTGAATTCGATCTTACAAGCCAGATAATCCCTGAAGATGAAGAAGATGAAGAATACATGTGTATCGAGGCCAACGATTTCGATATTAAGGGTATTACCCGTTATTTCGACATGAACAGAAAGAAAATTCAGGTTGAAGCATTAGATTTAAGCCCGGAAACGATAAAACTGAATCAAATCGGTGAAAAATACGAAAAAGCCGGCCTTGAAAGAAAAAGAAAATTCTTTGTCGTAAAAAAGGGCAAGGAAATACTCGGATTCTCTCTTCTTGATATTACCTCAACCGGTGTTAACATTTATGCCCTTATGGATTCATTAAGGGTTTATCTTATAGATGCAAATTGTCCTGACAAAGAAAAAATCATAAAATCACTTACAAGAAAAGCACTCAACTATTTTAAATCAATCGGTAAAAAGACCGTTCTTTACTACTCAAATTACTCGGATATCACTTTCCTTAAACCGGTCAAGTATCAAAGACTTTGTTCTATAGTTCTCTGGATAGCCCACAGAAACTGTTTCGCCCGCTACCGTGAATATAACGGCGCCCTTTTCGGAAGAATACTTGCAAGAAGAAATGCCATTCACGACAAAGTCAAAAAAAGTGAGGAGTGAATTAGCCCCGTAATTGTGTAACCTGAGACACCAAATCAACCCTTAATTAAATCTTTCCTGCCCCGACGTTAAACATCTTAAATATTTGTAAATAAACGGGGAATTAATTAGAATTAGATAAATTTATTAAGTTGAGGAATTATAAGATGAGCGACCTTGATGAGTTATGCCTAAGAAAATTAAAATAAGGGGCGGAAGGCTGGCCCTCGATATTGATGTCGGAAAAGATTTAACCGATACATTAGGAAAATCATGCGAAGATTTTGAGAGAAGAAAGATTTTCTCAAACGAAGAAAATTATTCGATAAAGTTTAAAAAAATTTCACAAAAAGACATAACACTTAAAGAACCGTCTTTAAAACATCTAAACCTGATTCGGGATTATAACAAACATTTTTTTAAGAATATGGCCATGACTTCTGAAGATATCGGGTTTTCATACCTAACCCTTCTCTTTCTTAAGTCACCTATTTTCATAAAATATTTAAAGAAAAATGAAAAAAGACTTAAAAAAGATTTCTTCATATATGATTTCAGAGATGATTATCTTATTACAATTGACACTAAAAAAAGATCCGGAATCGTATTTTACTGCGATTCCGGAAATAAAAAAAATGAAGTAAATTCCTTAAGAAACTGTTTAAGCTTTCTTTTTTTCATACTTTTGCCCCTAGTTGACTCATTTCTGCTTCATTGTTCGGCACTTTCAGTTAACGGTAAAGGCTTACTCTTCGTGGGTGAAGGAGGTTCCGGCGAATGAAAAACAATTATGTCTTTCTTACAGCAGCTATTTTACAGATATTACCCTGAACCCGCGCTTTCTTCTCTTTGCTAAGAAAAATACCATGGTGATGCCTGCCGCAAAACCTCCGACGTGGGCAAGATAAGCAACCTGCTGACCCGGGATCGGTGAATATAGAAGCTGAAGCAAAAACCAGAATCCCAGAAAGAATGCCGCCGGAATTCTCACAATCCGTATGAATATAAAAATGATAATCAACGTAAGCACCTTTGCCCTTGGGAAAAGTATCATGTATGCGCCCATTACTCCCGCTATTGCTCCGCTCGCTCCCACAAGAGGATTTGATGAATTCATATTGAAAAAAACATGGGCCAGAGTTGCGGCAACTCCACTTAGTATATAAAAAACAAGAAATTTAAACTTACCCATAGAATCCTCGACATTATCTCCGAATATCCAAAGAATCCACATATTGGAAATAATATGAAGAAATCCGCCGTGCATAAACATGGATGTGAATATTTTCATAAACTCCGGTATCTGTGCGATATGCCTGACCTCTAACATCTGAACCGGGGCCTGACCCATAAGTTTATAAGGTGTTAAACCGTAACTCATAACATAGTATTCAAAACCGGCGCTGCCTATAAAATACTGATAAATAAAAACCGCAAAATTAAAAACTATTAGCGACACAGTCACAACAGGAAACGTTCTTGATATATTTTCATCTTTTAGTGGAAGCATTTAGAACAGTTCCTAATTGGCGAACTTGGAGGCCTTCAGTTCAACTCTTCTGTTTTTAACCCTTGATCTTTTGCTGATGTTGGGTAGTAGAGGTATCTGTCCGCCCATTGCCTTGATTTCAACTGTATCGGAATTAAAAAAGGAATATCTCAGAAGAAACTCTTTAACCTTAATTACTCTGTCGAGTGATAGGGACATATCCCCGGCCATACTATCAGTGGCATCAACGTGACTTTCAAATGTAAATTTATAACCCTTACCTAAAGCCATCAAAACTCTTGTTAAGCTGTTAAGATAAAGTATTCCTTCTTTGCTTATATTAGAGGTTCTTCCGTTAAAAGCAAGACCCGAAAGAGTTATTCTCTCTCCCTTAGCAAGCCTTGAATAAAGTTTCTTTTCCTGATCATTTAACCTTATCTTAATGGAGGAAATACTTTTTTTGTCCAAGTCTGTTGATTTTCTTTTTTGTTCCTGCATTTCACCGCTAGTGAGAAATGCCAAAAGTTTATTTTCAAAATTTCTTTTAAGGCATACGGCTTCACTTCTTTCAATTCCATGTGATGTATTTCTCAAAAGTCCCCATTTCATCTCGCTTGATATTTGCGCAAGTTTTCTAATGGTGCTCTGCCCGGGTGCTGTTTTCTTTGAGTCATAATACCATTTGATTTCCCTAGAACGGGCATCTACAAGAAACGCCTCAACCGATATAAGTCTTATATCCTGCTTTAGCTCCCCTTCCCCTTCAACTATTTTACGGTAAACGATATTACCCCACACAGCGGCATCACTGCCGATTACATTTGCAATATTGGCCGCATATGATGGATTAACGGTTTCAGGATAATCCGATTTCGCTGTTTTATACGCCTTATTAATCTCATCCGGATAAATAATACCCTTAAATCCCTCTTTGAAAAGATCCGAGGCCAGAAACTCAGAAAGAAGCTCTTCCTCACCCGTTGCCATTTCACCGCCTGTCGTGAAAGGCATAACTATAAGGCAGTTGGCCCCCTTTGGAAGATTCCCTACAATAATTGAATTTCTGGATGCGCAGGAGCAAACAAGAAATAAACCTGAAAAAACAGTAATGAGAAAAATTCTTAATTTAGTCATTTCCATAAAATCATTCACCTGACAATTGCTTTAAAATTCTTCTTATCTCTATCGCGTAGGGAGACTGTGGGTCAAGAACCAAAAACTTATTGTACTCCTCAATGGCAAGCCTGTTTTTCTTGTGATACTGATAAACGTTGCCCAGATTTAAATGAGCCGAGGCATTCTTCGGGTTTATTTTAATAGCCTGTTTATATTTTTCTATGGCATCTATGCTTCTATTCATATCAAAAAATACTTTTCCCATTTCAACG
>CAYYBZ010000237.1:0-4179 GCA_964470285.1 uncultured Oligoflexia bacterium | reverse complement strand
ATTGTAGTGTAAGTTGGTTGAATGTCTCTTTTGAGGTTAGTTGATGAAAAAAAATATGTCTTTGACACCAATGTTCTTCTCTACGACCCCCAGGCCATTTTCAAGTTTGCTGATAATGATGTAATAATCCCAATTACCGTTATCGAAGAAATCGACAATTTTAAAAAGGATGAAAATGAAACCGGCAGAAACGCCCGCCAGGTAAGTAGATTTCTTGACGATTTAAGAAAAATGGGAAATTTATCTAACGGCGTGACTCTGGACAACGGAGGAACCTTAAAGGTTCATCTGGGAGACATCAAAGAAAGAAAAGAACTTTCAAGTATTTTTACGAAAAGGAAGGCCGACTCGACAATACTGGCAACCGCATTGTCAGTCAAAGATATGGGCAACGGATCTCCCACTATTTTTGTAACTAAGGATACAAACTTAAGAATCAGGGCGGACGCTTTGGGTTTAAAAGCTGTAGACTACGAACCCATGGTTGTCGCACTGGATGAGCTTTATTCCGGTTGGAGCGAACTTTCACTTCCGTCAAAGGAAATCAACCTGTTATATTCCGAGGGAAGGATAGATGCTCCTTCAAACGACAAATATTATCCCAATCAAATGATGTTGCTGCGTGATAAAGTAACCCACAACCACACGGCTCTTGCCCGCTACAATAAAAAGAAAAAAAGTATTTTTCCCATAAGGGAAATGAAAGACGGTGTCTGGGGAATATTTCCCAGAAACAAGGAACAGAGCTTTGCCCTTGATTTGCTTTTAAACGACGAAATCAAACTTGTTACTCTGGTGGGAAAAGCCGGAACCGGAAAAACGCTTCTTGCGATAGCGGTCGGGCTTTCAAAGACAACTGATGAAAATGTTTACAACAGACTATTAGTCTCAAGGCCGGTTTTCCCAATGGGAAAGGATATAGGATTTTTACCGGGAGAAATTGAAGAAAAGCTAATGCCCTGGATGCAGCCTATCTATGACAACATCGAATTTTTGATGGGAGTTTCCTCAAGACAAAAGAAAAGAGGAGGCAGTTATTCGTATCGAGAGCTTATAAATTTGGGAATGCTGGCAATCGAACCTTTGACTTACATTCGCGGAAGATCTATCCCAAATCAATATATGATTGTTGATGAGGCGCAGAATTTAACCCCTCATGAAATAAAAACAATTATTTCAAGGGTCGGTTACGGTACAAAAATTGTAATTACGGGTGACCCCTATCAGATTGATAACCCTTATGTTGATTCTTCAAGTAACGGTCTTACTTATGTAGTAGACAGGTTCAAGGAGGAGGAACTCACGGGGCATATCACTTTGGTTAAGGGTGAGCGCTCGGAACTTGCCGAACTTGCAGCGAACATCCTTTAACATCGTAGGTATTCGTTTACTTTTAGAACTAAAAGGGGTAAAGATCAATAAATTCTAAAAGTAAACGAATACCTTGGGATATTTATGTCTTACAAGATACTGGGTGTGCTGACTATGCTTTTTTTAGTGATTTCTGTTGGGCTTACCCTTATCCTCTTTTTTACAAAAAGAACTAAAAAGGAAATATATTTAGGCAGTTATACTGTTTTGTTCCTGCTTTTAATCCTTTCTTTTTTCTGCATAATAATTCATTCCAATTACCAGTAATAAATATATATACTTAGCGCTCAAACTATGTTAAATAAGGCCGTTTTTAATCAAAATATGTAAAATTAACAGCAGTTTATGTTTGAAAATCTATCCAAAAGACTTAATAAAACTTTAACGAAACTTTCCGGACTTGGAAAGATACGCGAAAGTAACGTTGAAGAAGCGATTAGAGACGTTAAGCTTTCTTTGCTTGAAGCCGACGTTAACTATAAAGTTGTAGGTGAAGTTGTAGATAATATTAAGAAGAGGGCAGTAGGCGCTGAGGTTTTAGACTCCTTAACACCTTATCAGCATTTTGTAGGTATTGTTAATCAGGAATTAACCAATATTTTCGAAGCTCCTGATCAGGATAAGGAGCTTAAGGTTCTGACATCGCAGATTACGGTGCATATGCTGGTAGGTCTTCAGGGTTCGGGTAAAACAACTACGGCAGGTAAGCTTGCAAGGTATATCTATAAAAATCACGGGTTCAAACCTTTACTTGTGCCCATTGATACGAAGAGACCGGCGGCTATAGATCAGCTTGACTTAATAGGTAAAGAGATAGATGTCCCGACTTTTATTTCGAAAGATATTAAAGATCCTGTGAAACTTGCGCAAAAAGCTATGTCTTACGCAAAAGAACGTAACTTTAAATGCGTAATTTTCGATACTGCGGGCAGGCTTCATATTGACGATGAACTGATGAAAGAACTTTCAACTTTAGAGAAAAAACTAAATCCCCATGAGGTTTTATTTGTTGCGGATTCCATGACGGGTCAGGACGCCGTAAATTCTGCCAGGGGTTTTTCGGATCATCTCGGACTTACAGGGATTATTCTTACAAAGATTGACGGCGATGCCAGAGGCGGAGCAGCACTCTCTATAGTTTCAATTGCTAAAAAGCCCATCAAGTTTATGGGGATCGGTGAGAAATTTGATGCCCTGGAAGTCTTTCATCCTGACAGGGTTGTATCAAGAATTCTTGGAATGGGTGATGTCGTAACGCTCTTCGAAAAAACAAAAGATGCTATTGAAGAGGAAGAAATACTTAAATTAGAAGAAAAGATAAGAAAAAAGACTTTTACAATAGAGGATTTCAGGGATCAGTTAAAACAGATCAATAAAATGGGTTCTTTGGAAAGCATATTAAAGCTTGTTCCGGGTATGTCCAAAATGATCAAGGCAAAAGATATTATGTCAGCAGAAGGGGAGTTTAAAAAAATCAACGCAATGATCAACTCAATGACAATCAGGGAGAGAAACAATCATGCGATAATTAACGGACGAAGAAGATCAAGAATTGCAAGGGGAAGCGGTACCACCGTTCAGGATATAAATAGGTTTTTAAAACAGTTCATGCAGACAAAAAAGATGATGCAGAGATTTTCGGGAATGAATCCCAAAAATATTCTTAAGAAAGGTTTGCTGCCTTTTTAGGTTTTAAACCTTTATGAAATATTTTTTATGAGGAAAGTTAAGGAAGCGAGGTGATATTTAAAAATGGCAGTTAAGATCAGATTATCAAGAAAGGGCAGAAGAGGGACTTCGGTTTACCGTGTTGTTGTCGCAGATAAGGAGTATCCAAGAGACGGAAGAGTTATAGAAATACTGGGGCATTATGATCCTTCGAGCAAACCTAAGGTATTTAAGATCAACAGGGAAAAATTGGACAAATGGGTGGAAAAGGGTGCCAAGTGTTCCGATACTATCAGAACTCTTTTGAAAAAGAATTTTGGATAAGTCTTAAACCAGCGAAAGCGGAGGTGACAATGAAGAATCTAATTACTTTTATTGCAAAGGCTTTAGTGGATAATCCCGATGATGTTGAAGTAAACGAAATAGCGGGAGAACAGACTTCTGTCATAGAACTTAAAGTGGCTAAGGATGATATCGGTAAAATAATCGGCAAACAGGGGAAAACAGCCAAGGCCATGAGAACAATACTAAGTGCTGCTTCTACCAAGGTAAGGAAAAGAGCTGTTTTGGAAATTATTGAATAGTTTTTTGAAATGTCTCAAACTTTGATATCCATCGGAAAAATTGTAAAGCCCGTGGGGCTTAATGGAAAAGTTAAGGCGAACCTCTTTTCAAAAGGTTCAAGATCTTTGGAAAATGCAGATGCTGTCTATTTAAGAAAGATTAAGGGCGATGAAAAGAAATATGAAGTAGAGAATATTTCTTTGAAGCATGCTTACGTAACCCTTAAACTAAAAGGGATTGAAAGCAGTGAAAAGGCTAAGAAAATTGTCGGCTTTGAACTGCTGCTTGATTCTAAAACTCTGACGACTTTAGGTAATAATGAATTTTATCATTATGAATTGCTGGGTTTAGATGTTTATACAGTAAACGGGAAATATCTGGGTAAACTTGAAAAGATCTTTTCCACCGGTTCTAATGATGTATTTGTCGTTAAAAAGGGTAAAAAGGAATTGTTGATTCCGTTTACGGAGCAGGTTGTTGAAAAGATTGATATAGGGAAAAAAAGTATCAGGGTAAGACCCCTTGACGGAATGATTGAATGATAAAGGCTTTTAAAATAATAACTCTGTTTCCGGA
>CAYYBZ010000236.1:3032-4262 GCA_964470285.1 uncultured Oligoflexia bacterium | reverse complement strand
GTGCTTTTACATCCTGTTCACTATAAATCTGCCGGTATATTCTTATAAGTCTTCCTGTAATTTGTGCTTTTAATTCAGCATCTATATTCTGGGCAAGCGTGGCTCTTAAATTCTCTGCGACAAGTTCAAGTTCCAGTACTTTGGCCGCTTTATCCTTTTTTCCCGATTTTCGGTAAAGGGTTGAAAGCCATGTTCTGTAAAATGCGGGGGCTTCCGGCATCTTTGCAAGCTCTTCAATATACGGAATACCTCTTTCTATATCTTTCAGCTCAATTGCATAGTTAAAACCTATCATATGGGGTATGCGCCAGTAATCCCAGGTATGTTTATAAGGATATTTCTGATTCTTGATTTTATTCCACCCGTACTTTAAAAATTCTGTGCTTCTATTTACTCTCTGCTCGTTAATCCACATCCCGTTATAAATAAGAACACTGCCGCCCCACAGATAAGCTTTTTCGAACATCGGATCGAGATCGGCAATTATATATAAGAGCTTTTCAAGATATTTAAAATCTTTACCGCTTAAGAACTGGTCGGCAAAATACCCGATAACTTTTATCCATATTAAATCGGCGGCCAGATGATTATAACTTAAGACAAAGGGCTTAATAAATTTTGAATCAGGAAGATAAAACATTACAGGGTCCGGATTCTCGGTTTTGACCCTGTAGCTGATAAAGTAGTCCCTCATATATATTTGCAGTAAAGAAAACGCTAAAAGGATAAAAACAACTACCCTTTTTGAATTTTTAGAGATACTTATCTCTTTCATAATTAAGGAATTATAAACTAAATTTTACTTAATACTATTGCAAAAAAAAGGGGAAGGTTAAAAAACCTTCCCCTGTCAGCAAGAATAAACAACCTGCTATTCTAATTCGTTAACCTTGTAGATACCCGCTCCGCCTGATATTTCACCGTCATCGTCGATTGAACCGACTCTCTGGAACATTGAGGTTGTGCCGTCACCGTCAAGGTTTCCATAGGCAAAAGCCGTAAAGTCTGAGTCTGTACCGGTTCCTGCAGCCGTTGTTCTGTAACAGAACTGTACCGGTGAGTCAGCTCCGAACTTCAGCTGTCTCCATGCAGTGTCATCCCAGTTACCGGGGGCCTTGTTAATACCGGGAGTGGTTGCATCGAAGTCAGGTGTAGTAGTTCCGCTTGAAGGTGCAGATACAAACTGTTTATTAAGAATACTTCCGGTTTCAGTAACCTTTTCTTCCTGAT
>CAYYBZ010000236.1:0-3022 GCA_964470285.1 uncultured Oligoflexia bacterium | reverse complement strand
CTTCACCGTCGTAAATCTTTCTTAAGTTGAGTCCGGCTTCAGAAGTTTTTGATTTTTTGATGTACTTCAGGAAAGCCGGGATAGCAACTGCAGCCAGAATACCGATAATCGCGACAACGATCATCAGCTCAATCAGCGTAAATCCCTTGTGTTTCTTTCTTAGTTTTCTCATTTCTACTCCTCCTATAGGGGTTTTATAAAGATCCTTAATTCTTGAGTTCACGGTACATACTGCAAAGCTTATACCATTGATTTGAAAAATCAAAAAAAATCAGTTTTAGCTGTAACCTATTGTTTTAATTACTCATTGTTTTAAAGTTAAATTTGATAGTTGAGATATTCTCAGACTTTTGTGACAATTTTCGTCACATTTTTACTGATACTCGCCTTCAACTGACAAAAAACGTCATTATTTTGAATTGTTCTAAAAGTGATTATTCTGGTTTCTAGGACCGAATATTGCCGTGCCTACGCGTACTATAGTGGCACCCTCTTCAACCGCAATTGTATAGTCATTACTCATACCGATTGACAGTTCTTTCATATCGATATTAGGAATATTTTTCTTTTTAATTATTTCAAAAATCTCTCTAAATTTACGGAAATACGGCCTGGAATCTTCAGGATCACTAAAATACGGAGGTATTGCCATAAGTCCTTTTACTTTTATGCCTTCATAGCTGGATATTTTAGTGATAAATTCGGATATGTTTTCTAACCCTATCCCGGCCTTGGTTCTTTCACTGGCGAGATTTGCTTCAATAAGTACCGGAAAATCCCTGATATCATTTCTTAAAGCCTGTCTGCTTAATTCAACTGCAAGTTTTTCTCTGTCGACAGTTTGAATCATTGAAAATTTGCCCGCACAGTACTTTGCCTTATTGCTCTGAAGAGCGCCGATAAAGTGCCATTCAATATCTTCTCTGTCTATTAATTGCATTTTTTGCAGGGCTTCCTGAACATAATTTTCACCGAAAATCCTCTGGCCCTCATTGTAAGCTGCAAGTATTTTACTTATTTCAATTTTTTTTGTTACCGCAACAAGCTTAACTTCATGATTAAAACTCGTTTTTGCAAGAGCGTTACCAATATTGCCTTTTACCCTTTTTAAATTACTTTCAATGCTCATAAAACAACAAAACCGTATTAAAAAGATATTGCCCCTATATTTTTGAGTGTTTCGACAAGCCGGCTTACAGGGAGACCTACTACATTGTTATAAGACCCCTCTATGCTCTCAACAAAAATAGCTCCCAATCCCTGTATTCCATATGCCCCTGCCTTATCCATTGGCTCACCTGTTGCTATATACCACTTTATTTCAGCCTGCGAAATTTTCCTAAACTTTACATAGCTTTCAACAGTTTCTGTTTCAAATATCTTTCCTGTCGAGTCTGCTACACAAAAAGAAGTAATTACTTTATGTGTCTTAGCGCTTAAAGAACCCAGCATTTCTTCGGCATCATTCTGATTGGAGGGCTTATTTAGCAATTTGCCCTCAAGAACAACTACCGTATCTGCTCCGATAATCCATGAATCTTTGAGCCGCTTATCTTGAATCCTAATTACAGCTTTTACCTTTTCTTTGCAAAGTCTTAAAGTACATGCACCGGGTACTTCTCCCGGTATGAGGGATTCACTTATAATAGGCTTTACAATCTGCGGATTAAGCCCTATTCTCCTTAAAAGCTCATATCTTCTGGGTGATGAAGATGCCAGAATTATATTTCCATTAATTTTCACGGGTATTTTGTTTTGATAGCAAAAAATGTCTATGTTAGAATATGACTTTAAATAGTCAAGATAATTAACTTTTCTTATTAGTAATAGAGATATGGAATCCACAAAACTTCTTAAAGAACTTAAAAGAACTATTGATGAACTACATGTGTTCAACGAAATAGGTAAAACCCTGACATCTACCCTCGATATTAAAGAAGTTCTCAGAATAATTATGCAGAAAGTAAATGAACTTCTGGAACCTTCCAGTTTTTCACTTTTGCTTTTAAATGAAGAAACCATGACTTTAAAACATGAAGTAAAAATATCAAAAAACAGGCCTGTAGAAGAAGATAATAATATTATATTGAAAGTCGGGGAAGGGCTTATAGGATGGGTGGCCAAAGAGGGGAAACCCGTTCTTTTTCCCGATCCGACAAAATCGTTAAAGTACTCTACTCCCCCCAACATCGGCATAGAAAAACACGAAAACTCCCTTATTTGCGCCCCGTTAAAAAGTAAAGGAAAGATACTGGGAGTAATAAAAATTGTAAGCACTAATGCAATCGGAAAGCTTTTCGGAGAAGAAGACTTAAAAACCATACAGACAATTTGCGACTATTCCTCAATTGCGATTGAAAATGCAAAAAACTTTGCCAGGGTTCAGGAACTTACAATAACCGACGACACGACATCTCTTTTCAACAGCAGATACCTTCATTCGTTGCTGGATTCGGAAGTAATACGCGCGAAAAGGTATGATAAGGAATTTTCGATGATTTTCCTTGATCTTGACAGATTCAAGGAAGTAAACGATACCCACGGCCATATTTACGGTAGTACACTTTTAAAGGAAGTTGGAGAAATAATTCTTGAGAATATTCGCTCGGTCGACATTGCGACAAGGTACGGGGGAGATGAATTTGTCATAATACTGCCTGAAACTGGAAAAGAAAAAGCGGTTTTGACAGCCGAGCGCTTGCGGGCATCCATAGCAAAACACATGTTTTTACAATCCCGGGGCTTAAAAATTCAATTTACCGCAAGCTTTGGAGTTGCAACTTATCCCGTCGACGCCCAGACCAAAGAGGAATTGATCAAAATGGCCGATGAGGCCATGTATAAGGTAAAGGATAAAGGGAGAAACGGTGTTGCCTCATTTTAACTACCATGCCCCTAAAATTAAAAAATAATTTTTCCGGAATCTCGCAAATAATAAAGGGAAAATACCTATCAGGTTATTCAGAAGAATTCGTAAATGATTATATTAATTACTTTACTTCGAGAAGACCGGGTAAAATAG
>CAYYBZ010000235.1:2737-4287 GCA_964470285.1 uncultured Oligoflexia bacterium | reverse complement strand
TGCTAAATTTCGCTCAATAGATCCAGTCGATTTCGCCTGATTGTTACCACCCGATTTCGGGTATTGTTGCCACCTTTCGGAGCGAAGCGACGATGTTGTATACTATGTTTTCATTTTTCTTATCAAGTTTATTCTCCGATCCCGGTTTTTAAGGCGATTCAAGGTCGCGAGCGGAGCCTTTAGGTGGAGCTAGCGCGAGCGACCGTCGTTTTATTGAGAGGTTTTTCCATATTTGCACAAAGTTTTTTTGCCTTTATTTTTCTATAGCTTTCTCCCTTTATGGTTAGTTTAATTGCAGAATGAATGAGCCTGTCAATTATGGCGTCTGCGATGACGGGATCGGGTATTACCTCGTTCCAGTGATCCATGGGGAGCTGGGTTGTGATAATCGTTGATTTGTTCATGGATCTTTCTTCGAGAAGCACGCACAAATCCTGAGCTTCCATGGAGCCGAACTTCCTTAGGCCAAAATCGTCCAGTATGAAGAGATCGGGTTTTACAAGCTTATCCCTGAGTTTGAGATAAGTGTTGGAAGTTCTTGAGAGCATGATGTTCTCAAGAAGATTGGTAACACTCATGAATGTTACCGTGTATTTATTTCTGCAGGCATGCAGCCCCAGGCCTTGAGCGATGAAGGTTTTACCGACTCCCGTAGGGCCGATGAGGAGAATCGGCCTTCCTTCTTTTATCCATTTAAGGTCATAGAGGTTCTTTACCTGAGCTTTCGTAATGCTCCTTCTGGCCGTAAAGTCAAAATCCTCGAGTTCCGGTCTCATGCGTAATTTGGACGCTTTGATCCTGTTCTCCACCTTTCTGCCTTCCTTATAATCGTATTGAGCCTGAAGTAGAGCGTCCATAAACTCGATATGCCCCCAGTTGTCGCCTGTCGCAGCGGATAAGGTCTTGTCGAAGGCCTGAAGCATTCCGTAAAACCTCATCTCTGCCATCAGGTTCTTTATCTGTGTCGTTCCCATCTCTAATTACCTCCGTTCATTATGTTTGTGTGACGTAACATCGGATTATGCGGATTCCTTCTGATTTCACCTTCAAAGGTCGGGTATTTCTCAAGCCTAAATTTGTTGAGCAGTTCCTTAAAATATGGGACCCTTACTTTGCTGTACATTCTCATCGTTTGACAAGCCTCTGTTATGGATCTTTGAGCGGGTTCATAACCCAGCATCTTTATCTCTTCTCTTGCACTTCTTATGAGCCCGAGCGCCCTGCGAAGGTTTCCTATGGTGTCCTCTTTAAATATGTCATCTATAAGATCGAAGAGGCCGGGGTTAATGAATTTGGCCTGTGAGAGAATGTTTTTAGGGGTTGCCTCCCTGTATGCCCTTGAGTTGGCCGGAAGATGCTCCAAAACGGTAACGTACGTTCCTTTTTTGTCCCTGCATCTTGTATGCAGGGCAATCCTTTCTGCGTTAAAATATATCTCTATCTGCCGTTTACCCATCTTCACCTTTACCTTTCTTCCCCTGTGGATGTGGGGTACTGAATAAAGATTGCTCTCAACACTTACATGACAGTCGGGATGTACTCTGGCCTCT
>CAYYBZ010000235.1:0-2637 GCA_964470285.1 uncultured Oligoflexia bacterium | reverse complement strand
TCTGCTTACACCCTGTTTTAGACAATCCGGTACCGTTACGTTAGGAACCCCTCCAAAATGCTCATACATATCCCTGTGGGACCCTAAAAAATTGGGACTCTTCGTATCCGCGGATGCGTTTGCAAATATGTACTGGCTGAAACACAATGCACCTACAAAAACCGCTGCCTCATGTTCCTCTCCCGTCTTAAGATTTATCCATATGGCCTTTTCACCCGCGTAATCCACCTCGCATCTTTCTGCCGGCGCAAAATCCCTGTGAGTTACCAGACCCCTCCTGCACTGCGGAAACCTTCTGTAAAACTGCTTCCAGAAGTTGACATATGTGACCGCCTCTTTGGCTTTCTCCTCCCATATGAATTTTAAAGGGTGCCCGCTTTGAAAATCCTTTAAAACCAAAGGCCAGTCAATACTCTCTGCCCATATCGGACTTGAATATGTCTTAGCGTGCCCGGACACGGCCATCTCACCCCTTTCAATCTTTCTTACCGTTAATCTCGAACACTTAAGTGCCCTTGATATTGTCCTTGCCGATACCCCCATACCCAGCATTCTCTTAATCTCCTTATAACGCATTACTGTTAACTCCCTTCTTGCCATAACTCCTCCTGATCATAAGAAAAAAGGAGTTATAGCATCAGCCGCCCCTCTCTCAAAGTGGCTCTCGTAAGCGAAATCGGGTGGCAACAATACCCGAAATCGGGTGGTAACAATTAAGCGAAATTGGGTGGTCTCTTTGAAACGAAATCAGGTGGATTCAATTAGGCGAAATTTTGCAAAAGCAAAGCAAACACTATATTTAAAAAGATATTCCCAAAAAACTGTTGAACTTATATGGAATGAACTTATCAAATCAGAAACCTGGGCAGACTTCATGTCTTCCATTGTAATGAACAGATGGATAGAGCAATTCGATTCTGATTTGGAAGCATTCGCACTGGCTAGAAATATAGGCGTACAATTTTGTGAGCACTTATATGATCAAAACGCCAGCCAGCATCCTATGAATGCAGATAGAATTTTTAAATTATACCGGCAACCAAATTTAAGAGCTGCTCTGAGATGCTCCGGTCCACCGATAGAATATGATAGACACGTTAATGCCTGCAATTTTCAAGACGAGATCCCTTATAGCGAATATCTTCCTTAGTCATTTCTCTTTCTTCTTCGCCTCCAGGTTCCTCCCAAAGGCATTCATCTTATAAGATATTATGGTTATTACTCATCAAGAAAGAGGGCTAAAAGAAGGGCTTTGCATGGTAATTCCAAAAGGGAGGATATCACAGAGACCGAAAGCCCTTCCTTAAACCTACGAAAGCGGGCGTGGGCAAAGCTTATAAGACAAGTATTTGTAAAGTGAAGGTACCAAGTTCCTTTTATTAGATCATATTTCCGGGAATAAAGGCTTTCTTCACCTCCGTCCCTATATTTCTTCCAGAACTTTTATGCGGCAATTCCTAAAACTGTTTTCTTTTTGGAACAAATAGCTCTTAAAATCTGTGAAAGTTTTTCTAAACCGGGAAGAGACCTCCCCTGTTCATATCGCGCATAGGCATTCTTTGAAGAAGATCCCATTCGATCCGCAACTTCTTCTATTGTTAATCCTTCTTTCATTCTTAAACGTTGGAGGATAAATCCCATCCAAATTTTTGTGTCATTTGCACCTATATTAAATTTTCCGTTCTTTACTAAATTTATAATAATTCTGAAATCCTTTTTATTTATTAACGATTTAATTGAATCTCTGATCATTGCTATGGCATCTTTTTTCGAAGTTCCCTGTGTACTCAAATCCAAACTTTCAATATATGCAATCCAGAATCTGCTTTTCTCGGATTTCCAGATCTTTCCTTTCAATTCAATCATAATTTCTCCTTTTTACCGGGGAATTTTTCAGCTGCTCTGAGAATGCTTTTAGCAGTAAATTCATCAATTTCTTTATGCCTTGGTATAGCAACTGTTTCAATCCCATTTGTCCAGATTTCATGCTTTCCCTGCCTTAGAAAATACCACCCATGCCTCTGAAGGTCGCGCTTGAGGTTTTTAAGTTTCACAAATGCATACTCCAAGAGTACACATATATGTGTACTCTGTCAAGGGGTTATTCTTTACTGATATACAAGATATATAAGCAAAAAATCTGCCAGGAACAAGGTAAGGTAAGTCAGTAAAAATACATATTTTCTTAGTTGTTTTTGAAGTGTCAGAATTTGACTGTTCGGTTTTAGGACATCCATAGTCTTAAATCAACACCCTTTCATCCTGCAACCGGGTACTTTTAGAACATGTGGGTGGTCTCTGCGTAGATAGCATGCAGAGCATGCGTCAAAATAACCTTAAGGATTAATCGATTAATATTAAGGTTATTTTGACGCATGCTCTGCATGCTATTTTTACAGGAAGGGGCGCACTTACAATCCCGGGGAGGCTCAAAACACGTTCCACTGTTTTGAGGGGGCGCATATCATTAGCCCCTACAAATGAACTTAAGTGCTGCATAGCAGTTAAGGACGTTTCTATCTAACGCAGTGTATGTGGAAGTAGAAAAAAATTCAGCTTACAACTTTACTAAGCGCATGTGTGGAGATTTTATTAATTAATTAACAGAAAAAGCGAGTGTTCCCGAATGGGATGGCT
>CAYYBZ010000234.1:1944-4315 GCA_964470285.1 uncultured Oligoflexia bacterium | reverse complement strand
GTCCCCGTCAGAATCTTTTCCTATTCTATCAATTTTTGAATTTTTGAAAAATTCAAAATAATCTGGCTTACCAGAATGTGTTGTATCTACTTCCTTTTTAACTGGTTTACCCTCCTTGTAAAACAACCACATGTCAATTTTACCTCTGGAGTTTAATGAATACTCACTTTTTGAAAGCTTTCCCTCAGAATAGTAGTTGTAAGTATCGAAAATACCATCAAAATCAAGGTCTAGCTTTTCAAACATCAATAATCCTGCGTCGTAAGTTTGTTCAATATCGTATTTACCGTCATAATTAAGGTCATCTTTTCGCCAAAGTGTAGTGGGATTTTGAGGATCGGATAAATTCTTTGCCCATAAGCTGTCGGTTTTACCATCTTTATTAACATCAAATTTCAATATAGTTTCTTTTGGTTTTTCTGTGATATCTATATCCTTACCTGTTTTTACAGCGCAACTAGTAAGAATACTCAAAATTGCTAAAACATTGAAAATCTTATTCATTTTTTTAATAATACTCCTTTCTGAAATTTATTCATTCTTAAGAAAAAAAGCCCTTTAGTCAAGTTAATTGCATTTGAATAATATTAATAAAACTATCTTAAATGTTAAAGGCTTACACATGATTTAGTTCTGAAAAATATTGACAATATATATATTGGCATGTAGTGTAAATGCTGTTAAATTCCAAAACTGACAATGCCGGGAGGTCATTAAATTCATGTCCAGAAAAAAAATATCAACAACTATTTACATTACTGAAGATCAAAATGAAAAGTTAAAATTATTAAATAAAAAAACAAAAGTCCCTGTAGCTGAGTATATAAGGCAGGGGATAGATCTTGTCCTTGATAAGTACAAAAACCAACTTCCGGGACAAATGTCATTCTAGAAAATTCTAATAAGACTGCTGGAGGTTATAAATGTTAACATTCCTGATTTCGGGAGGAGCGGGTTTTATCGGATCACATCTTTGTGATTTAATGATTTCTAAAGGACACAAAGTTATTTGCGTGGATAATTTTGTAACGGGAAGTGAAAAAAATATTGAACATCATAAAAAGGATCAAAACTTTAAATTAATTAATCATGATATCAGTAAATCCTTAAAAATTGATGATCACGTTGATTATATACTTCACTTTGCATCGCCTGCTTCACCCGTTGATTTTATAGGTCTTGCAATACAAATTCTTAAAGTAGGCTCTTTGGGAACTCACAACCTTCTGGGAATGGCAAAAGCCAAAGGTTCTAAATTTATTTTGGCGTCAACTAGTGAGGTTTATGGAGATCCATTAGAACACCCTCAAAAGGAGACTTATTGGGGTAACGTAAATACATTGGGAGAAAGAGGAGTTTACGATGAATCGAAACGCTTTGCGGAATCCATCACATATGCTTACCATAGAACTCACGGTATCAAAATAGGTATTGTCCGGATTTTCAATACATATGGTCCAAGGATGCGCCAAAATGACGGAAGGGTGGCTCCTAATTTCATTAAACAGTCCTTAACTAATGAACCGTTGACAATCTATGGAGAGGGCAAACAAACAAGAAGTTTCTGTTATGTATCTGATCTTATTGACGGTATATATAAGCTTGCTACTGATTGTAATTATAGTCTTCCTATAAACCTGGGCAACGATAATGAATATACAATTTCTGAATTTGCCCAGGAAGTAATCAAGATTACTGGATCAAAAAGTAAAATTATTTATAAACCGCTGCCTCAGGATGATCCCAAGGTTCGTAGGCCCGATATATCACTGGCTTATGAAAAACTAGGATGGAAACCAAAAGTTCCATTAGAAAAGGGACTTAAAAACATAGTCGAATATTTTAAGGGCAGGATTAATTAGTAATTTTTTCTCACCTTAAATATTGAATTCATTTAGAATTCTGGTACTTTCTTATACCTTTTAAAAGATTCTTAATAGTTTGATTTTTATGGATAAGAGTAAAATAAGAAATTTCGCAATAATTGCTCATATTGATCACGGCAAAACGACTTTAACCGACAGGTTTTTGCAGACTACAGGTGCAATCTCTAAAAGAGAAATGGTTGAGCGATACATGGATACAATGGATCTTGAAAAAGAAAGAGGCATAACGATAAAGGCACAGTCCGTAAGACTCAAATACAAACCAAAAGGTGAAAAAGAATTTTACTATCTAAATCTTATCGATACTCCGGGCCATGTCGATTTTAGTTATGAAGTATCAAGAAGTTTAGCTGCATGCGAGGGAGCTCTTCTGATAGTAGATGCCTCCCAAGGAGTTGAGGCGCAAACCATGGCGAATTCTCTTTTAGCCCTTGAAAATAATCTTGTTATTGTTCCTGCAATTAACAAAATTGATTTACCGCAGG
>CAYYBZ010000234.1:0-1934 GCA_964470285.1 uncultured Oligoflexia bacterium | reverse complement strand
AGGCTGATTCTGAAAGAACTGCTAGAGAAATTGAAAATACTTTAGGGATTGAGACTGAAAAAACATGTAATGTTTCCGCAAAAGAAGGAAAGGGCGTAGACGAACTTCTCTCAACTTTAATAAATGAAATACCTCCTCCGAAAGGTGATGAAAAAGCTCCACTAAAGGCATTAATATTTGATAGCTGGTACAGTTCATACCATGGAGTGATAACTTTAATCAGAATATTCGAGGGTAAAATTCGAAAAGGCATGAATATAAAGCTCATGTCGACAGATGCAATACATGAGGTAGATAATATAGGGATATTTTCTCCCAAAATGGAAAACGTAGAGAGTCTGGAAGCAGGAGAAGTAGGTTACCTAATAGCCGGGATCAAAAGTATTAGTGATGTAAAAATAGGCGATACAGTAACCGACTCAGAATATGAAGCTGATAAACCTCTGCCGGGATTTAAGGAAATTAAACCGATGGTTTACTGTGGGATTTTCCCTGTAACAACAGGAGGTTATCCTATATTGAAAGCAAGCCTTGAAAAGTTAAGGCTTAATGATTCAGCTTTTGTTTTTGAGCCCGAAACTTCCCAGGCTTTGGGATTTGGCTTTAGATGCGGTTTTTTAGGTCTTCTTCATATGGAAATTGTACAGGAAAGACTTGAAAGGGAATATGATGTTGAGCTTGTAACTACAGCCCCGACAGTCATCTATAAAATACAAACGATAGATGGAGATATAGTAAATGTTGAAAGTCCTTCGAAGCTTCCACCGGCAAATAAAATTGATCAAATTAGTGAGCCGGTAGTTTCTGCAACAATTCATACTCCAGAAGAACATGTTGGCAACATACTTAAGCTTTGCGAGATGAAAAGAGGAATTCAGACAAATCTGGAGTATATAGGAGAAAAAAAAATCCTTTTAAGATATGACTTACCTTTAAGTGAAATAGTTTTCGATTTTTACGACAAACTCAAATCCGTATCAAAAGGTTATGCATCCTTAGATTATGAGGTAAAAGGTTACGAACCTACCAAGATGGTAAAATTGGATATTTTAGTTAACGGTGACGCAGTTGATGCTCTTTCTATTATAGTGCATAAGGATCAAGCGTACTATAAAGGAAAAGCTTTGGTTGATAGACTAAGGAAAATTATACCCAGGCAATTGTTCGATGTAGCAATACAGGCAGCAGTAGGCTCAAGAATCATTTCAAGAGAAACAGTTAAAGCCTTGAGAAAAAACGTAACTGCTAAATGCTATGGCGGTGATATTACAAGAAAAAGGAAACTTTTAGAAAAGCAGAAAGAGGGTAAAAAGCGTATGAAACAGGTAGGTAATGTAGAAATTCCTCAGGAAGCCTTTTTAGCCGTTCTAAAAGAATAGTTTTAAATCTCAGTTCTAAACCTCCGTCCCCCGAAGGATGATGAAACATTTGGAGGGTTATATTTACTATAAAAAAGCATTGCTAAAAAAGGCTTTTAATATTAATATGCTGCAAATTATTTTGGCTGAATAAAATGAGCGGGACAAACGGTAAAATAGAGCCCTCCAAAAGGGAAAAAATTCTTAAAACTACAAGGGAATATGTAGTTTCATTTCTTTTAGCCGTTGTAATTGCCCTAACCATAAGACATTTCGTAATAGAACCTTTTAAAATTCCTTCCGGATCAATGATTCCGACTCTTTTGGTAGGAGATTTCATATTCGTCAATAAATTCAAGTATGGTTTTCAGATACCCTTTATGACTAAGCGTTTTGTAAAGTTTAAGGACCCGAAACGTGGAGAAGTAGTGGTTTTCGTTTATCCAAAAGACAAGAAAAAAGATTTCATCAAAAGAGTTGTGGGATTACCCGGAGATAAAATAGATTTTAGGGACAGGACCGTCATTGTAAACGGGGATCCCGTAGGTAAAACCGGTAGCGGTACTTATATGTTCA
>CAYYBZ010000233.1:0-4319 GCA_964470285.1 uncultured Oligoflexia bacterium | reverse complement strand
GGCAAACCGTTATTTATGAAGGCTTCTACATCCCGGTTTTAGGTGATGTGCTCATAACTGAGGAGGCACTTTTATACGGGTTGAATATGGGTTTTAAGCTGGCATTAATTATGAGCGTTTTTTATCTCTTTGAATTGATGCTTGAGAAAGACCGTGCCTTTTCTTTTTTCTCACGATTTTTCCCCAAGTCAACTGTTTTGTTAATTCTTACATCCTCTATGATTCCTCAGATGAGAAGAAACCTGAGTGATATATCAATGGTTATGAAAATGAGAGGCGTATCCTGTGATAATAAAAATATAATTAAGAGAATACGCAATTCATATCCGCTTTTGAAAATTCTTCTTCTTACTTCGCTAGAAGGTTCATGGGAGACGGCTGAAGTTTTGAATGCAAGAGGTTTTGGATCGGGTAAAAGAACCCACTATTCTCATGAGAATTTTTCTTTTTCAGATTTTGCAGTATTCTCAGGAATTGCGTTTTCATTAGCAGGGTATCTGCTCTGCTTAATAAGTAAGACTGGATTTCTTGATTTTTACCCTACCGTTCAAAACATATTTGTTTCTATGAATCCGGTTTATATGATGATTGTCTTAAGCGGATTGCTTGTTCTGCCGATTCTTAACTTTTCACAAAAATAATTATGCAGTTTAATATAAAAAATCTTAAATACTTTTATCCGGGAAGTGAAAGAACCGCTCTCAACGTTGATGAATTTCACATTGAAAAAGGAGAGTTTATTCTTGTCTCCGGACCTTCGGGAAGCGGTAAAACCTCCCTTGCCAGAATACTCGGCGGATTAATACCGGAATTTTACGGAGGTAAAATAACAGGAGAAGCGTTATTCAACAGCAGAACAATTTTTAAAGAAGATAAAAGGCAATTGAGAAGAAATATAGGGCTGGTTTATCAAAACCCTGAAAAACAGATAGTAATGAACAATGTTGAGGCAGAGATTGCTTTCGGTCTGGAGAATATTGAGATTGAAAGTGATCGTATCAAATTGACAATTGATCAAATTCTTTCTGACTTTGATATGGAAGGTTTTAAAAACACGGCTACCGGTAATCTTTCTTCGGGACAAAAGCAAAAACTGGCCATTGCATCAATAATAGCGATGAATCCTGAGATGATTATTCTGGACGAGCCTACTTCACAGCTCGATCCCGAAGCATCCGGTAAGATAATATCTACACTTGAAGAACTTAATCGAAGATTGGGAATAACGGTAATCGTTATTGAGCATCGTCTTAAAGATTTTCTAAGAGTTGCCGGAAGAGCGATTCTGATGAAGGAAGGCCAAATTGTGGTTGACGATAAGCCGTTAGAATATCTTAAAATAATCAGTAATGATCATAAGGATTTTCCTCTGTCGGTTTCGAACAAAACTGAATTGAAACCACTTCTCAGAAATACAATTAAAAATAACCTTATATTGAAAGTAACTGATCTGCAGTTCTATTATGATAAACAGGTTAAAATATTAAACGGTGTTAATCTTGAACTTAACAGAAGAGAATTACTGTCTATTACAGGTGCAAACGGTTCGGGTAAAAGTACTCTTCTTAAGTTGATATCGCGTGTTTTGAAACCCTGCTCCGGGAGTATTAAGATAAAAGAATACCATAAGGGAATTATGAATATCGGTTTTTTGTCACAGAATCCCAACGATTATCTTTTTAATGATTCAGTCGAGGATGAGCTTAAGTACACTATGGATAATTTGGGAATTGATGATCCCTCCGTAATGAATAGGGTTCTTGCCGATTTCGAATTAACGGAATTCAAAAAAGAATACCCCCGGGATTTAAGTACGGGCGAGCGCCAGAGAGTGGCGTTAGCTTCTATTATGGTCGCAAATCCCCCTGTTCTGCTTTTAGATGAGCCGACAAGAGGGCTCGATAACGGTTTAAAGATGAAACTCGGTAGAATTTTAAGAAATCTGATTGAAACCGAAGATATTTCCGTAATCCTTGTTACCCAGGATTATGAATTTATGCTCGAATATTCCGATATAATTAAAATCATGAGTAAAGGACAATTGGAAAATTACCCGACAAAATCACCGGAAGAATATTTTGAGGGCAGAATTATTGGATAAGGGAATAGTAATAATCGCCGTATTTTCTGCATTAATTTTATTGTTTCTTGTTCTGTTTGAAAAAAGCAGATTCTCTACTAAAGAGACTTCTATAATAATTGTTCTGGCTGCACTTGCCGCCCTTTCAAGAATTCCGTTTGCTGCAATCCCAAGCGCCCAGCCCACAACATTTATAGTTATAATGAGCGGTTTTGTATTCGGAGGGTTACCCGGATTTTTAACAGGTGCGGTAGCGGCTTTTGTATCCAACATGTTTATGGGGCAGGGTCCATGGACAATCTTTCAGATGCTTGCATGGGGGCTGTGCGGTTTGTCGGCAGGTATGCTCGGAAGAATAACTCCCGACACAAAAAGAATTTACTTAATTATTTTCGGGTTTTTCTGGGGATATCTTTTCGGATGGATAAATAATATCTGGCACTGGTACTCTTTTATCTCTCCGCTTACTTTGAAATCCTGGATTTTTGTTAACGCAACATCTTTTTGGTTTGATACGATTCACGCAGTGACGAACACCGCTTTCATAGGATTTTTCGGCGCCGATATGATGAAGATTCTTAAGAGATTTAAGAAGAAGCTAAGTTATTCAAAGGCGCAATAGACAGGTATACTTTATTTCCCCTGATTTTCTCTCAATTCCTGTTGAGCCGTTTCCGAGAATTTATACCAGGCGACAATGCCTTCCCCTGACAGGGAAACAATAAGATCGGCCAGTCCCTGTTTAATGCTTCTTGCTGTTGCGACATCGATATTCATTTCGCCTGTGCTGTTCAGGCATTCATAAGCCTGTTTTAAATGGGCGGGGCCTGTAATAAATCGCGGAGACATACCTTTGTGCTTCCAGTGAAAGAAATCCATCAAAAACGGTATGGCGCTTACGCCGACGAATATCCCGACATTGGTAATAGTAATGCCCGTATTCTTAAACATGTTGGGGTCATCAAGTGCAAGGCCGCCGGCCAGAATAAAAACAGCATACATGTTTAACGTGCCCGCACCTGCAAAAAGCGATTTCCAGAAATTCGGATCATTTAAGCATTTGCCTGTTCTTTCCAACAACAAACTGATTGCTGTGCTTGAATCGCCGGCCAGAGGTGATGAGAGCATAGTATTAAGGGCAATCATATAGGCCAACAGTTCCTGTTTAAACAAATTGTTTTTCATTAATTCAGAAAGCTGTTCTTCTATTAAATTTATCTCTAAAATATCTAATGGAGCGGTCGTATTAACATGCAGGCCGTAATCCGCCAGGAAAGAAGTTAGAACCGCTCCTATGGCCGTCATAACAGGAGTACTAAAGACGTTTCTTGCAAGTTGCGAGATTCGATCGGTATCAATGTCGGAGCTCGGAAAGTAGGGGGGTGGAAAATTCTTTGTGTAAGGGTATGGTGTTGTAAAGCTTAGGCCTATATCTATTGGATTCTCAATAGGGCAAACCTGCGGTTGAGAAGAAATAGCAGATTCAATTAATTTTTTAGCCTTGTCATAGGCCCATTGTGTATTTTCTACAAAATCGTCAACCGCCATATCCATTGCTTCCCTGAAGCTTTTATCCTGAAAACAAACAGCGGATATAAACAATGCCGTTGCGCAAAGAAGAAAATAAAGCTCCGTTGCAGTCAGTCCGGCAGCAGCTGACCCGCTTACTATCTGTGCCTCTGCCCGGTTTATTTTTGAGAATGCAGGCACAAAAATAACAGATAAACAAAGTAAAACGGCTAAATAGATTTTCAATTTTCCCGGTACTTTTGTCATGTTTATATTTTAAATAGTTTTAAGTTGTTGAATTTGCTTACATAACACTTAAAATGCGCTGTGTCAATGCAGGCCAGTGCAATATACTGATATTTAAAGAGTATTACAGGGTAGGCTCAAATGCCTGTCAGATATTTTCGGATCATTTCTACGACTTTAGTCCTTTTTTGCCTTGCCTTAACAAATTCTTTTGTGTCTTTCTTAATTATTTTGGCACCGAAAATTGAAGGGTTAGTAAGATGCTTTGGATAAAAGTCGATGTTATTGTGAAGTTTGGAAAGAGAAAAACCGGCTTTTTTTGCGGTTTCAAGATAGGCAAAAAAGAGTTCTCTTTGAAGTTCATCATTTATAAGACTTTCTTCAATTTTTCTGAACCTTGCATCATCGTGAAGTCTTTTTAGAATACTTGTCCTTTTTGCCTTTGAGGCTGGAAGTGATTCAAGAATTGCAGCTTTTGATGAAG
>CAYYBZ010000232.1:0-4336 GCA_964470285.1 uncultured Oligoflexia bacterium | reverse complement strand
CGAAATAACACCACCTCTTAAAGGAGAGCTGGAATCCGATTTTGGGAAACTTTTAACAATTTCCTTTTTGCTTAACGAAGAGGAAGGCTACCTTCAGATGTCTTCCGAAATCAGATGGGTAAAAAACAGTGTTAAGAATGAAGACGGTAAGGAAGTTACCCAAATTGGAGCGCAATTTATAGTACTAACCCCCGATATCGAAGAGTCTATCAGAAAATTCCTTGAGAGTAAGACGGAAGCAGATTCTTAATGTTAAGGTTGATTATACCCCTGTTATTTTTTTTCTTTATTCCGTTTAACCAGGCAATGCCGGGTAGTGTTATTAATTATCTGGATGCCTGGAAAAAACTGGCACAGGCAAAAATTAAGTTTCAGAAAAAAAGCACATCTTTTTTTTTTGAGAAATGTCCTAAATTCAGTAAAACCATTAATACCTATAGAGAACTCCAAATAAGTCTTATCAATAAAAAGTCTTACCAACTCGGTTATATTCATAAAAAAAACCCTGAAAGGTTGAAAACAATCAGCAATTCAGGGGAACTTTTAAACTTCAAATGGAACCCTTCAGATGAAGCAAAATTGATAAATGACAAAAACTACGCAAACATCATCGGTACAATAAATATTCTAAAAAAGAAGAGCGTTTCCTCTCCACACTGGTCAAATGCTCGGGCCTGTATAAGCGGCTATTCTTCGAGTGACGAATTCAACTCATTTATGGATGAGCTTAATTCTTCCATGAATAAAATCGATCTTAAACTCTCTGTTAAAACTAACTAAAGGGATTACTTCTGAGAAAGTATGCTAGATTGACACTTCTGGTTTTAACTTTACTCTATCCTGTATTTTGTAAAGCCGATTTTAAGGATAATCAGCCGAATTACCCAAGTTTAAGAAATGCCTACGCTAAAAAACAGCAGTATCTCAGAAAACTTTTGTACAAAAAAGGAAGTTTATTGTTTTAAATAGAACTTTGCCGCCGATGGCAATTCATAATCACATTTTCCGCTTTCGCTGCATTTAACTGTTCCCGAAGCACAGGCCGGCTGCCTTGCCATTTCAGTGCAGGAAACATTTGAACAGTCAAAAAGATTTAAGAAATCAGGAAGTAACGAAGCGTTAATTGCTATCTCAATACCTCCGTTGGCACAATCACAGCAACCGTTATTAACAAATATGCAGTCTGTATCCTCTTCACAGCGCAAAAATCTATCAAGCTCGGCCGAGGAAATGGGAAACTGAGTTTTTCCCCCGCAGGTAAAAAGCAGTAAAATAAATGATGTAATTGAGAAGACTAATAATATATCTTTTATGTATTTTATTCTCATTAAAAAAGTTTACAGTCGAATGCATTCAAAAACAAGTAATTTATACTTCTTCTCTATGTGTTTGTTTAATCAGTTATTTTTAAAATACATTTTATTATTGCAAAACTTTTACACTTTTAATATTTATGCGTTGCAATAGGTGGGTTTTATGAATATTTTAAAGAAATTAATTATTACAGTAACATTTATTTTTATTATGTCATGCGGTTCTCAGGAACCAACCTTAATATTCTCAGACACTTTCAATGCCGATAATACGGTTACAGACAGCATATTTTCTAAAACCGTTTATAAAATTGAAGGTACTTTTAAAATGAAATTAATCAGCGTTGGTGTATCCAGCGGGTTTATTAAATTAAACGACATTGAGTTAATGAAACCGAATGACTTTAAAAATGACTCGTTTATGCAGATATTGGACATTGATCTTGAAAACGAAAACACAATTGAAGTCGAAGTAAGAGGAAAGCCCGGTGATCAACTCTGCGTTCAGGTTTATGAAATTGAAAATGATCAGACCGAAAGAATTATTTACGAAAGATGTGTTGACAGGGAAGCCGGCCCTCCGAACAATGTTACCGTTATTATAAAGCGGGAATAATTTAAATTTTAGTAGTCAACGTTTCAGCTAACGGCTTTTGATTATAAATATCCTTTAGAGCTTCTAAATCAGATTCTCTTTCATAATACTGTATTGAGAACTTTCTGATATATATTTATCTTTATTTTAAAATAATAAACAGAAATATTGACCATGCAAAAATGATTATATAGCTTAATTAACGGAGGAATCGAGAAATGAAGAAGCTTTCACTCTGCTTTACCTTAATTTTGTCAATGTCTTTTCTTTTTGGATGCCTTGATGTCGAACAATCGAAATTCACACTTAAATACAGCAACTCAAAAGGCCATGGAATGTTTTATCAGGAATTTACCGGAATTAAAGATTCAGACACTAATAGCGATATCTTAAACCAGAAAAAAGGCCTCGAAGAAATGCTGGATCACATTAAAACTGTTCTTGAAAAATTAGGCTCAAAAGATGTAAAGGGACAAGTTAGGTTTAACAGTAAAAAAGATGCTTACGATGCATATTTGTCAGGCAAATTTTTATCATTGGGACATCTTCCTTTCTTCAATTCAATAAATTTTTCACTGGAAGATGCTGATGAAAAAATCGGTAAAATTTCTTACGGAAGACTTGATCAGGTAATTGAGTTTGAAATTAGTAACGAGGATCTGATCTCAACCGGCAAAAAAAGTGTATTTGTATTTGAATCAACGGATAAGAACACAACAATTATAAGTGCAGAACCTGAAGGCAAAATAAACAAAGACAAAAAGTCCGTAAGCTGGGAAATAGGTAAAAAAAGTAAGAAGCCGGTCTCTTATCGCTTAAGGCTAAAAGGCATAAAATATAAAAATATTTAATTATTGAATCTTTGTTAGTAATTTTCACCCAGCACTTCAAAATGTGCCTTAGGATGAGCGCACGCGGGACACATTTCCAATGCGCTGTCGCCTTCATGAATATATCCGCAGTTTCTGCAGCGCCAAACGATTCTTGAGCTTTTCTTAAATACCGAGTTGTTTTCAATGTTTTTCAAAAGATCGTTGTAGCGCTTTTCATGCTGTTTTTCAGCTACTGAGATAAACTCAAATACTTTCGCAACTGCTTCAAATCCTTCTTCTTTGGCAACCTTCGAAAAATGCGGGTATAGCTCTGACCACTCATCCCTTTCTCCTGCGGCTGCCTCTTTTAAGTTTTCAGCTGTGGTCCCTATTTTGCCTGCCGGATAAGTAGCTGTAATTTCGGTCATGCCCCCCTCAAGAAACTTAAAGAATCTCTTTGCATGTTCTTTTTCCTGATCGGCGGTTTCGGAGAAAATATCGGATATCTGAACATATCCTTCCTTTTTGGCAACACTTGCAAAATATGTGTAGCGGTTTCTTGCCTGTGATTCACCCGCAAAGGCCTTAAGTAAATTTTGTTCTGTTTTTGTCCCTTTAATACTTGGCATTTTCAACTCCTTTCGTATTTTAAAATTATCTTTTTATATATCTTTTAGCTTCAAAACTTTTTCTGTAAGTTCGGGTATATTTGCGATCTGAATTCTTTTTTCAACGGCTTCCTTTAGACTGGGTGCAAGTTCTGTATCCCCGTAAAGCACAGCTCCGATAATCTTTCCGTCACGGCAAACGAAGTATCTGTAGCTGTCACCAAAGTCTTCTTCACATACATTGTAGCTTGCATCATTGCAATCAATCTGTCCGATACTGAAAACATTTATATCTAAAACTTTAAGTCTTGTTGAAGGCGGAAGTACATTAAACTCAGTTTCGTTGCCAACGGCATTAAGACCGGCTGCAAGTCCCTGAGCATAACTGGCCGGCCAAATTCCGTAAAGTTTTCCGGAATGCTCGGCAACATCTCCTGCAGCTAAAATATCCGGATCTGATGTAGTCATTTTATCGTCAACAACTATTCCGTTATTAACTTTTAAACCGTTTTGCCTTGCAATGTAACTGTTAGGTCTTATTCCGGTGGATACTATTACCATATCCGAATCAATTACCGTTCCGTCTTCAAGTAAAATTCCACGTACAGATTCATCACCTGTAATTTCTTTTATATTAACCAAGCTTTTCACATTGATCCCGAATTTTTTTGTATATTCCATGAGTTTAATTCCTGCTTTTTGTGGTAATTGCCTTGGCAATAGCCAGCCGTATCCTTCTAATACGGTAACATCAAGTCCCTGTTTTTTAAGGGCACCCGAGGTTTCAAGTCCGAGTAAACCTCCGCCGATACAGACACATTTCTTGCAGTTTCTGGATATTTTAAGAATTTTTCCTGCATCCTCTAAAGTACGAAATGAAAATACATTGTTTTTAGAAATCCCCGGAATAGGCGGAAGAAAAGGATGTGAACCGTTTGCAAGTATGAGTTTATCGTAAGAAACTTTTTTGCCGTTTTCTAATTCAACCGATTTATTCTTACGATTAAT
>CAYYBZ010000231.1:1546-4343 GCA_964470285.1 uncultured Oligoflexia bacterium | reverse complement strand
GGTTTTATACGGGTCTTACAGTTATTTCGGTACTTTGTACTTATTTCCTGATAACCAAGAAGGCCGATAAGAATGCGGTAGACAGAGTTAAAAGAGAGAAGGAAGAGCTTCGAAAAGCGGGGAAACTGGAAGAGAAAAAAGAAAATGAAGAGAAAATAGAAATCGGTAAAAATGTCGATAATAAAATTCTTTACGTTTTTGCGGTACTGGAAGCCGTAGCGATTTCTATAACGGTTTTAATCTATCTAGGAAAACTCGGATGGCCAAGATGGATAGGCTGGGCGATGATGATTATTTTCTTTATATGCGGTCTTGCCGATTTTCTTATCAAACGTCCCGAACATCCATTCAGGGATTTAAAATTTGTTTTTTTCATATTCATTTTAATTTTTGTACAGACTCTTTTTGCGCATAACTGGCTGACAATTCCCGTTTATCTGCAAAGGGCATTTGATGCGGATTCGATAGCAAATAAATACTTTGAAACATTGTCCAATATTAATCCTTTATTGATATTCTTCCTTTCGCCTATTGCGGCCGGATTAACAGCAAGGGCCAATGCTTACAAGATGATGATTGTGGGAACACTTATTATGGCTGCCCCTACATTCTTACTGGTTTTACCGCCGAATGTCTGGCTTTTTCTTACATACATTGTGTTGATGTCAATCGGTGAAGCTATATGGTCACCAAGATTCCTTCAGTGGATAGCTGAAATTGCACCAAAAGGAAAAACAGGAATGTACATGGGAATAGGACAGCTGCCGTGGTTCCTTACGAAGATGATAGTTGCGGCATACTCCGGAGCGTTTCTGGCCAGATATGTTCCTGATCAGTCTGCAGTGGATGCCGGGGCACAGGCAAGCCCGGGAACGATGTGGTTTGTTTACGGCTTGATGGCAATGGCGACGCCTGTCGGACTGTGGTTTGCCAGGAAGTGGATGTCTACTGGTATCATGGAAAAAGAAGCGAATATTGACGCTTAGGAAAATATAAGAAAGATAATAACGGGAATTCAATGTGTGCTTTTTCTTCGCTGAAAACCCACGAGGCTCGAAAAAACACATATTGAATTCCCGTTATTACATACTGACACTTTTCTAAGCGAAACATTCCGTTTTCTAACGAATTAACAGGCAATTCGCCTTTCTTCGCTGAAAACCCACGAGGCTCGAAAAAACACATATTGAATTCCCGTTATTACATACTGACACTTTTCTAAGCGAAACATTCCGTTTTCTAACGAATTAACAGGCAATTCGCCTTTCTTCGCCGAAAACCCACGAGGCTCGAAAAAACACAATACAATAATATATTGATATCATAACGATAATTCAGATAATACATTAACTATTTACAATATAACGCGATTATGATATTTCACTACGCATGGCGTCACTGAAGCGAATATTTCGCATTTTCCTCACTCTAATTATAGCGATATCCCTGTCTCATTGTGAAAACAAGGAATCTTCCGGCGAAGGTTCAGATGGAAACGGCGGCGGCGGTGGAGGTGGTTATTCCAGGCCGGCTGCAGGCCATATTGAAGGAAGGGTAATTTTCGGAAGCGGTTATGATCTTCAAAGGTATAAATCAAAAATCTCCCGTAGTAGATACAGCAACAGAATTATAGTCAAATATAAAAAAAATAAAGAAACTCCCGACAAAATATTAAAAAGGGTAAGAACCGCTGCAAAAAATCCTGAAAGGATTGCTGCTCTTAAGGATTCTGATCTTGAAGATGATGCAAAGGGAAAGAAAAATGTTTCACGAATGAGCATTTTAAGAAAAAAGAAAAATCCTGACAAACCCGAAGAAGAAAATGTTTTAACCGAAGAAGAGCAGGAAGAACTTGTAAAGGCATTAAGCGAGGATGAAAACGTCGAATATGTCTTCAGGGAACAGATAAAACACTGGTGGGTACTTAAAGACAAATATAATTATAAACAGTGGGGCTTTGCCGAAAACTTTTTTGATTTTGATAATGAAAAATGGAATGAGCTTGTCAAAGGCGATGAAAGTGAATTAAGAGTAGCAGTTATTGATACGGGCTACAGACCTCACAGCGATCTTGAAGGGAAAATTCTTACCGATATAGGTTATGATTTTATAAGTGATTCATATTTTGCAGCCGACGGCGATGAAATAGATTCTGACCCCACAGATATGGGTGATGTACCCGAGGGGACAACGTCCTTTTATCACGGAACTTTCGTAGCGGGTATTATTGCTGCAAAAAGAGACGAAGAGGGTATTGCGGGAGTAGCAAATAATTCTAAGATAATTCATATTAGAGTATTAGGTACGGAAGGATCCGGAATGGATTTTGATATTGCGCAGGGAATTAAATATGCAGCAGGCCTTCCAAACGTATCCGGGAAAATTCTTAGCAAAGAAAAAGGCAGACCGGACTCAAGAGCGGATATCATAAACTTAAGTCTGGGCGGTCCGGGTGAATCGCCGGTTATAGAAGAGGCTTTAAAAGAAGCATATGCCGAAGGCATTCCTATAGTTTGCGCTGCGGGAAACGAGGGAGACGAAATTCCAAACGAGTTCCATCTTCCTTCTTATCCGGCGGCTTACGATGAATGCATAAGCGTAGGCGCCCTGGGTCCTTCAAAATCCGGTGAAGAGTACGTAAGGGCGTGGTATTCAAATTATCTGATGAATGTGGATATAATGGCCCCCGGTGGAGGATCTGCAAACTCTGAAATTTACGCCGACGATGTTTACAGTGATTCACAGTCTGGTGAGATACCTTACGGAATTTACTCGACGCACTGGATCCCTTTCATAA
>CAYYBZ010000231.1:0-1536 GCA_964470285.1 uncultured Oligoflexia bacterium | reverse complement strand
CTACATGGAGATGCCCGAAGACAAGCTCGGCGACATGCTCCAGACGCTGGCCGCTCGCCGGGCGGATATCGGGCGCATCGACCACGTGCCTTCGGGGGTGAAAGCCGGAGCAGATTATCCCGAATGTTCAGGATATGAGGCTTCTTTCGGGACATCTTTTGCCGCACCTTTTATAACCGGAATAGTTGTATTGATGAAAACGGTTAATCCGAATTTAAATGCCGCTGGTATTTCCTCGATACTCTTCAGAACAACAAAACCGAGTAACGGAGATATAAATAACAGAAAAGAGTTCGGCTACGGTGTTGTAGATGCATTGAAAGCCGTAAGTACGGCTAAAACTACGGCGTCAATAGGTGAAAAAGTTATTGTAAAACTTTTAAATCCGGGCGATTTTTCTGAGATTGTTTCAACTCAAATTACTTCCCGGTCCGATTTCGCTTTTTCTTTTGATGATGTTAAGCCGGGTGATTATGTTTTACATGCCGGAACCGACATGGACGAAAACGGAATTATTTGTGAAAAGGGAGAAAAATTCGGATACTATCCCCAAAAGGGAGCGGCCGTCTTTAAACTATCATCAGGCGGGCAAATCAAGGATCTTGAAATAACCTTAGAACCCGTCAAATCCGAGCTTGAAGTATGCGAAAAATATAAAAAGGAGTAATTATGCATAACATCTTAAAAAAGACTCTATTTATATCGGCTATGATGCTTTTAAATTTTAATATCTGTTTTGCTGCAGGAGAAGTTACGCTTTTAGAATCCGATTCAAAAAGCAGGGCTCATTTAAAAACAGAAACTTTATGGGCAACGAACAATGATGCCGAACTGATAGACTATTGTACAAGAATTTACGGAAAAACCGAGGGTGCGCTAAAGGCTGTTAAGTTCGCTGGAGATATTGATTTTGACAATGAATTTATAATCTTTGTTATAGGAAAGGATTCATATCAGGGATATGAAATTACATTTCTTCCTGAAGCCACAGATTTTTCCAAGGGTAATCTGAATTTATTTTTTAAAGTAAGCCGACCGACAAGGGAACAGTTAAAACAAAGTAAAAGAAGCCCTCATTATAACAAAAACCCCTATTTAATTTTAAAAACCAACGTGAAGAAGATTAAAATCCAAAGTATTAAGAATATCAATTTTATTGATGCAGAAAAAGAAGAGCTTTTAGATGCGTGGTCAAATAACTAGTTGCTAAATTCATGATTCAATATCTTTTGATTCCATAACATCCTTATAGGAGATGAAATTCCCCGGCAGGAAAATAAATCCGAGTAAGAATACGCAGCCTATATTCAAGGCATGAACAATAATAGAATAAGAAAGGCCTGTGGCTTCATTAACGCCGTAAAGTCCCAGAGCTCCCTGACAGAAAAGCTGAAAGTTTCCCACAAACCCGGGGGGACCCGGAAGCATAATACCTAAGCTTACAATACCCAGAACGACAAAAGAGGCCTCCCATGAAATTTTTAAATCGAAGGCAAGAAGTATAAGATACATTATGCCTGCCGTAAGAAGCCAGAT
>CAYYBZ010000230.1:0-4345 GCA_964470285.1 uncultured Oligoflexia bacterium | reverse complement strand
TGCTAATTAACACCGGGTGTTAGCACATTTAAGTCATTTTAATTATGTACAACCGGGGCATTTGTTGTTAAGAAAAGGCAATTGTATTATAATTTAAAACAGTTTTTGGGCTTTTGCTCCAATAGTTAAATCTTTAATAAGGATAGTTATATGAATGCTTTGAAAATAGTAAAGTTTTTGGTTTTATTGGTTATTCTCCTTTGGGTCGCTATCATAGTTGTTTTAAATCGCGATGCTGTCATGATTAAATACTTCTTTTTAGAAAATACAACTTTGCCGGCCATCCCTCTTTCCATAATAATTCTTTTGGCCTTTCTGGCAGGTGTTTTTGTGGCGGGCGTTTTTGCAATAGTTGAAATTTTCAGACAGGGAGGCAAAATTAGAAGAACTTCGAAAAAGAATGCTCTCTTAGAAAAAGAAATATCCAATTTAAGAAATAATCCGTTGGTTTCTGAGCCCTCATCCGCCAATAAAGAAGAAAGGGATGATAACAGAAATTACCAGGATGATGACCCGCCTTTAGATGAAGAAACCCTTAACAGGATAAGATAGCAGTCATGGCCTCCAAAGGCATAGAATTTATAAATCTTCTTTCCGATCATATTCACGACAATCCCAGTGATATGGAGTCTTATATTATTTTTGGAACCGTATACAGGGAACAGGGACAGATTTTAAAGGCAATAAAGATACATTCCAATATTCTTGCAAAGCCGGACCTTAAGAAGAACGTTAAAATCAGGACCATGGTCGAACTCGCAAACGATTTTTATTCGCAAGGCAATTTACCGAAATCTAAAAATATCATTGATGAAACCTTAAAGCTTGATTCCAAAAACCGCCAGGCTCTCTACCTGCTATTTAAGATTTACAAAAAAACGCATGACTTTGAAAAAGCTGTTTCCATTTTGGAGAAGATATCAAAAACCGATACAAAGATTCTTGCAGATACTTATCTTCTTTGCGCAAAAAAGCTGATAGCGCAAAAGGAGCCGTCAAAAGCCAGAAAATACATTAAAAAAGCTCTAAATAAATGGCCGGAAAATATTGAAGCTCATACGCTTTACGGTGATGCTCTTCTGCTTGAAAGAGATTACAAAGAAGCCGTCAATAAATATTTTGAGGCGCTTCGCCTGGATTACACATTCACTTCGTTTATAATCAAGAAGGTTCAGAATGCTTTTTATCAAAGCGGCAGCTTCGACGATTTCAGCAAAAAAATCCGGGAAGAGCTATCGTTAAGGTATGACAATTCGGACCTTCATCTTGAGCTCGGACGCTTTTTACTGAAAAAGCATCTTTCCAAAGAGGCAAAAGATGAATTTGCAAAGGCACTTGACTTTAATCCTACAAATTTTGAAGCAAGAGAGGAACTTCTCAAAATTGAAGCCGAGAACAACGGTCTTACCGGCAAAACGAAAAAGATGATAGATGATCTTTTCCAGGAATTAAAGCAGAACACATACTATTTCTGCACAAAGTGTTCAAACAGGGAAAAAGAAATACACTGGAAATGCCCTTCCTGCGCCTCATTTAACTCTTATGAAAAAAGAATTTTCCTTTTTTGATTATTTCTCAAAGGTTTGTAAATGCCCCTAAACGCCAGAAAAGCGGCTATGAAAATCCTTCAAAGGTTTGAAGAGGGAAAAGAACTTTCTAATTATACGAATAATCTCATATCCAAACTTCCACAAAAAGAGAAAGCTCATTTTACGGCACTTACGAAGGGTATTTTTCGCTGGAAAAACCGAATAGACGGAATAATTGATGAATTTTCTCCCAACGGCGTTGGTAAGATCAATACCGTATCTCTAAACTGCATAAGAATAGCTCTTTACGAATTCTTAAGACTTTCTAATATTCCGCATTACGCATCAATAAATGAAGCGGTAAACCTGGCCGGAAGCAAAAAGAGTAAATCATTTGTAAACTGGATATTGAGAGAGATGCAAAGAAACAGAGATAGAATTCCTCTCATGCCAGCTGTAAAAGATACTAAAGATGTCATAGAAAAATCACTTTCATTCCCTGAATGGCTGGCTCAAACTTTTATTAATTCTTATGGAAAGGAAAAGGCACTTAAATACTGTGAAAGCCTTAATGAGGAGGAACCTTTAACTCTCAGGGTTAATGCACTGAAATCCTCAACATCTGATGTGTCAAATAAACTTAAAGAATTAAATATAAAAAGCAGTCCTTCGAAATTCATAAGCAATGCGCTTGTAATTAAAGAGGGTTTATCTGCCGGTAACTTTGAGCTTTTAAAAACAGGCATGTGTTATGTACAAAATACTTCCTCCCAAATCACTGCAATGCTGCTTCAATCCGATAAAGAAATATCCATTCTGGATTGCTGTGCCGGCCCAGGCGGCAAAGCGACACATTTGGCGCAGCTATACGCTAACCGTCTAAACCTTCACGTTTCCGATATCTCCCAAGATAAAATAAACATTATAAAGAATAACTTTGATACGCTCGGGCTTTCACATCCGTGCTATCTGGTTCACGATGCCTTAAAACCTTATCCGAAAGAATTCATTGCAAATAACTCGATGGATACAATTTTAGCCGACCTTCCCTGCTCGGCTCTGGGAGCTATAAGAAAAAATCCGGAAATAAAGTGGTCAAAAAAGCAAAAAGACATTAAAAGACTTTCGCAGTTGCAGATAAAAATTTTATGCAACGTTATAAGTTATCTTAAACCGGGCGGCACTTTACTGTATTCAGTATGTACTTTTACCGAAGAAGAAACCTCAATAGTTGCTTCAGCTTTGACTAAGAAAGCGAAGGAAATGTCGGTTAACCCCATTGATAGAGATGAGACAGGCAATATAGGCTCGCATCTGGAAAAATTCATTACCGAAGAAGGTTATATTCAAATAATGCCTGTTGAAAGAGAGCTTGAACCGTTCTTCATTGCAAGGTTTAAAAAGGATTAGGCGGTTACTGTTTTTTGTGAAACTCAATATTTCTCTACACTAGTTCGGCCACATATTCCTTTTTGGGCACTGAAATTTCCTGCGGGACCACTCCTTTTTCACTTATCTGACCTGCTGCGAGCATTTGTGCGATGATAGATACCGGGAAAGAGGTTGTTCTCTGCATAGCGCTAAGTGCATTTTTTTCATCGTATAAGTCGATGATTTCGAAGATTTCTTTGAGATTTTTACCTTTTTTTCTGCCTTCGACCTCAATTCTTACAAGCACTGCATCAGGTTCATTGCTGGGCAGATAATCAAGAAGCATTTTACCCAGAATATTTCTGGGAATTATTTTCTTGCCGTCGACTTCTATTTCTTTACTGGAAGTAAATCCCGAATCAATAAAAATCCTGAAGAGGTCACAGTGCCCCGGATATCTTATTGTCTTGTAATCGAGATTTTTTACCTTGTTCTTAAGTGTATCAGGCAGGGTGGATGTGCCGCCGGACGTATAAAAGGCTTCCATTTTACCGAACGGTTTATCAAAGATAAGTGTTTCAACTTCAGTCATTGAGTCGACCGCCTCATTCTTTCCGTCCCTAAGAACTATGGCTTTTTCAATGTACTCATTAATTAAGCCTTCAACCGAGAAAACAAGCTGATAATTAAGCGCGGTTTTCGGTTTTTGGGGTACTCCTCCTACTCTTATCTTTAAACTTTCTACATCATCATAATCTTCAACAAAATATGAGGCCGATAAATTCGCCATTCCGGGAGCAAGGCCGCAATCGGGTATTATTGTAATCTTCTTTTCCCTTGCTTTGTCATTAAGGGAGAGCTGTTTTCTTACAACATCGTTGTTTCCTCCCATATCGGTAAAGTTTACCCCCTGTTCAATACAGAGTCTTGAAAGGTCGTAATTAAACTTATAATGTGTGGCATTAACGGCGCAGCTGAAATCTCTTACTATGTTTCTTAATTCCCCGAATTCAGTCAAGTCAATGCAGATAAAATCAAGTCTTTTATCATTAAATCGTTTTTTAAAGGTTTCAAGAGTTTGTGAATCTTTTTCGACAACTGCAACTTTTTCAATTTTATTGTTTTTAAGCAGGTCGAAAACAAGGCCCTGGGACATCATTCCGGCACCAAACACAGCTATTTTCATCATTTACCTCTTTCTGTAGATTGATGGAATTATAAATAGGTTGATTATAAAGTAAAGCTAAGAAGAGCCTTTTCTTTTGATATGGATTATAGGTAGTGAAGAGAATTTGTTGTGTGCTTTTTCGAGCCTCGCGGGTTTTAAGCGAAGAATATATCGTTTTAGAATGATCTAAATAGTTAAACAGTGTTTTTCTTTTGATAGGGATATAGGTAGTGAAGAGAATTTGTTGTGTGCTTTTTCGAGCCTCGCGGGTTTTAAG
>CAYYBZ010000229.1:4061-4351 GCA_964470285.1 uncultured Oligoflexia bacterium | reverse complement strand
AGTAGCGTAATTAATCAAATGGATGAAAGACTTATAAAGGATAAAGTATCTTTTATAAGTCTGGGTGCCTTAAGATTCGATCCATCCCTAAAACCGTTAATGCATGATCGCTTTCCCGAAAGTAGAATCTTCAGCGAAGAATTTACAAAAGATTCGGATAATAAACTGAGATACTCAGAATCCAAAAGGGTAGAGGGGACCGCCCTGTTTATTCAAAACCATGTTCCAGCCAATGGCCCGGCCAGTGATTGGACAGGTGTCGCCTTTGGTGAAGAAATCGGTATCTGGTT
>CAYYBZ010000229.1:0-4051 GCA_964470285.1 uncultured Oligoflexia bacterium | reverse complement strand
GCTTAAAAAAGTCTTTCCCAAATCACACAGATATCTTTTCATGGAAGGAGAGATTATCTGGAAAAGATCCGGTCTTTAATCAGTTTATGTTATTTTTGGAACAATAAAGTCGTATTAAAACTTTTTTGAAACATGTCCGCTCCGTTTGTACACGGTGACCTTTCTTACTTTGATTTTTTCTGCAAACTCTCTTACCGATTGAATACCGGCATTTTAATCTGACAATCTTGTAAAGCCGATGCTGCAATAGTCTAATATAGGTCGGTTTTACTTGTAGAGTGAATTCCGAAGTATATATTTAGCGATATTATCGGTAACAAAATTTTCGATTTTTTTTCCGGATTTTAATCTTTTTCTGATCGTTCTGCTTTTAATATTCGGAATGTAGAAGCCTTCTTTTTGTCTGCCTCTGGGTATAACGATAAAGGGAGACCTTTTTTCTATTTCGTCAATTTTAAACCAGTTGTTTTTTTCTTTTAAAATATCTGATCCTACAATAGTAAAAAATCTGTCTTTCTTATACTTTTCAGATAAAGCTTCAAGAGTCACAATTGTCCTGGACACTCCTCCTAATTTTTTTTCAATATCAGAAACTGTTATTAAGTTCTTAAATTTAGAAAAAGCAAGTTCACACATTTTGTAACGGTGTTTGTAATCGGACAATTTTTTGCCGAAAGGGTGTTTAAAACAAGGGACTACAATAATTTTGTCCAGCTTTTTATCTGACAATGCGTAAAAAGTCAGAAGAATGTGTCCGAAATGCGGGGGGTCGAAGCTTCCGCCTAAGACTCCTATTTTCATCAGATAGAAAGCCCTATATAGAAATATGGATAAATCAAATCTTTGTTTTCAAAAAGTACCATGTATGAGAGCCCGGCGCCGAAATCTATAATCGGGATGAAAGTTAAAACCATTCCCCCTCCGAATTCTAAGAATCCCTCAAAATCTGTATCGACAGCAGGTACCGAATATTTATAAAAACCGCCTCCAAGACGCGCGAAAGGCGTAATTCCGGTTAAAAACCATGAATATGTCCCGGAAAATTCAACAAGATTATTGTCAAAACCGTCGCCCATGGCAATTAATCTTGTGTATGAGGTTTCTACAGCAAATGCATTTGAAAACAGAGAATAACCAAGTGCCCCGCCTACCGCGTAAGATGCATCACCTCCTCTTATGGGAACCGTAAAACCGAATATTGGCCTTACGTAAAACCCTGCTTGAGAAACTGCAGGGAACAAAATACCTGTAAGCAGTATCAAAGTGACTAATGTTTTACGCATATAAACTCCTTAAGAATTTGAATTTTAAAGGAACTATTTTAAATCATATCTGTCTTAAATAACAAGGAAGATCAGCGCGCACGTAAAGTGTTCTAACAAGCTGTAAATAAAGGGATTTTTAGTTTTCTTGATGTGAAACTACAAATGATTTAGAATCATCTCCATAATGGATGACATGGAAGCAGTATTAAAACAAGCCAGGCAGGAAATGCTCGAGGAGGATATTGAGCTGGTTGAAGAGTGTAAGCTGGGCTCCAGAAAGGCGTTTAATCAGCTTATGCTTAAATACCAGAACAAAGTTTTTTCAATAGCCATGAGAATGCTAAAGAACACCGACGAGGCTCAGGATGCCGCTCAGGACGTTTTCTTAGCCGTTTACAGATCGATTAAGAAGTTCAGAGGAGATTCAAAGTTAAAAACATGGATTTACAGAATAGTAATAAATACATGTATAAACAGGCTAAAATCCAAGAAAAGAAAACAGCAGGCACCTTTGGACAATCAAAATGAAATGCTCATTGAGAAATCTCAGGAAGAAGGCAAAACTCCGCAGGCAACCATTGATAATCCATTAAAGGCTCTGGAGAGGAAAAACTTAAGGGAAATCATTGAAAAAGAGATTGCGAAACTGCCCGAAGAAAACAGAGTTATAATAATAATGAGAGACGTGGAGGGTCTTTCATATGAGCAGATAGAAAAAATTCTTGAAATACCCGACGGTACTGTCAAATCAAGACTTCACAGGGGAAGGCAAGAGTTGAAGAAAAGGTTGAAGAAATACTTATGAAGTGCAAGGAAATACAAGATAAAATAAACCAGTTTTATGAGGGTGAACTTTTAGAAAAGGAGAATTTTCTTTTTGAAGAACATCTTTCTGTTTGTAAAACATGCGCACAGGATTATGAGGTATTTAAAACTGCGGTGGTTGCTCTGGGTAGCCTCGAAGATATACAAGCACCGGCCGATCTTATAGTGAACGTAAACAAAAGGATAGACAGCCTTGAAAAAAGAGTAAGTATTTTCTCCAAACTCTTTTCTTCTAAAACACTCTTGCTTGCTCCGCAACTTGCCAGCGTTGTTCTTTTTATAGTAATGGGTGTTATGGTCTATCAGATATACGGAGTTTACAATGATTTACTTAAACAGGATAGTTCCAGATCGGATAGACTTGCACAGATTGATTTACCTGAAATTCAAGAAAGTAAAGATAGAAAGGATTCCGTATTATTGAAATCAGTAAGGGAAGCCCCAGAACCGGTGCCCACAGGGGAAGGGTCGGGAGTTAAAGCCGGCGTCCGAGAAGATTCGAATCCATCAAAAGCTATTTCGGGTTATTCTTTAGAGCCTGAAAGCTCTTTAAGAGCAAGGAGTTCTGCGGCTCAGAAGACTTCGGTAAACGAACAGAGAATAAAAGACGGTGATATTGAAGTCATTCCATTACGAAGAAATCATGAAGTGATGGGAAAAGAGATAGAAAGCCTGGTTGTAACCTCCAACGGCAGAATTATTAGAGTAAAACGTGGACCCAAGGCACCAAGAGAGATGCTTATTAGCATTCCTTCCAAATCATATTCCGACTTTATGAAAAGGTTAAGAGAGGCGATGAAAAAGCATGTAGAACAGAAAAAGCTAGAAATGGACAAGATTAAAAGCAGAAGACTTAATAAGAGCGTACGTTTGCAAAGCCCGAAAAAAATAGCAGATGAAAAAGTCGATGAGGATATTCTATCTGAACCAAAGTCTCAACAGGCTTTCGAAGTTGCTGGCGAAGAAGAATCGCTATCTGAAAAAGAAACTCCTGTTAAAGAAAAAAGCGAAAAGAAAATTCCCGAAGTCAGGCTTATCCGTTTAATTTACGAATAATTACAACAAGAATTTAAGCTAAGTCTCTTTTTGAAAGGATTGACAGGTAAAATATTTCAGTAAATGAAGCCCGTGGATAGTTTCAGAAATTCCGTAACAGTCCCTCTTACATATCTGGGTTTTTTCCACCAATTCTGAGCTGAATAGTCGTCAAATCTCAGGCCTCTGATAATTATATTTATCCCTGTATCCTTAAAAACTTTTCTGAAAATCTTACCGGATCTTTTCGTATGATAATTTGACGTCACTATAATTATACATTTAATGCCAACCCCGGGTTTAAGGAAGTTCTTAACAGAAAAGGCTTCCTGAACTGTTCTGTCAACTGGATCCTTTAAAGTAATAATTTTTTCTTCCTTAACTCCAAGCAGCTTAATAGCATCTATTTTCATCTGCAACGGGCTTTTAAACTCTACTTTTCTTTCTTTTAATATTTCATAACCTACGGGGTCTATTTGGTTCAGCAGTATCAGGAAGTCACTGTATCCCTCATTAAGAATATCTGCCGCCTCTATTTCGCGTTCAGGAAAGCCTCCCGAAAGGGGTACAACAGCGTGGCATTTCTTCAATTCATTTTGCTCAATAAGGTAATTGCCTGTTGAAATTAGAATTTTCTCTTTAAAAATGAATACAAAGACGAATGAAAAAAGTACCGTTACAGCAAGAATATAAAGAACCGCCTTGAAAATCTTTTTTTTCATATATGAAATTTTAAGATTTAAATCAGATTAAAAGGAATCAGTCAGAATCCTTAAGGCCCTCGAATTTTGCAAACATCGACTCTAAAAGTTCCTTGAATTTAGTGAAATTAGCTCTGATGAAGAAATTAAATTAATTAAAAGACTTGCTTCCTTTCCGGATTTGGTTTTAGAGGCAGCAGAAAATTATGAACCCTCAACTATTGC
>CAYYBZ010000228.1:0-4356 GCA_964470285.1 uncultured Oligoflexia bacterium | reverse complement strand
TAACTCTGCATATAAAAAGGCTTAGGCTCGAAAAAGCAATTACTCGATTTTTATTCTAATCATTAACTCTGCATATAAAAAGGCTTAGGCTCGAAAAAGCAATTACTCGATTTTTATTTTAATCATTAACTCTGCATATAAAAAGGCTTAGGCTCGAAAAAGCGTCGGATTATTTGGCTTTTTTCTTAAACATTGAATCTGAGAATTTATATCCCTGTGCCTTGGCTTCTTTTGCGAAGGTTGGAATTTGACCGGTTGGAAGATGCTCGCCCTTTATCGTCCCGTCAGTTTCTACGCTTCTGATGTTAAAAGTAAAAATATCGTTCACGATATAGTTGCCGTTTTGATCAAGGTCAACTACTTCTGAAATTGCAATAAGTCTTCTTGAGCCGTCCTTTAAGCGTGAAATCTGAACGACTATATCTATTGCGGAGGCGATTTGAATTCTTAAGGCCCGCCAAGGAAGATCAATCTCTGACATTAAAGCTAAAGTTTCAAGCCTTGAAAGAGAAAGTCTGGGGGAATTGGCATGAATTGTAGTCATTGAGCCGGAATGTCCGGTATTAAGGGCCTGAACAAGATCGAGAGCCTCTGCGCCTCTTGTTTCACCGATTACTATTCTGTCGGGCCTCATTCTTAACGAAGCTTTAACAAGGTCTCTTAAAGTGACTTCACCCCTGCCTTCAAAATCGGGTGCCTTTGATTCAAGCGGTAAAACGTGTTTTTGCTGAAGCTGAAGCTCGGATGAGTCTTCTATTACTACGATTCTTTCATCAGAAGGGATAAAGGAAGATATTATATTTAAAAGGGTTGTTTTACCCGAACTTGTTCCTCCGGATATTAAAATGTTTTTCTTAAGCTGTGTGCAGAGGTTGATGAATTTTGCCATTTCCAGAGTCAATGATCCGTAGTCTATGATATTTTTAATTGAAATATCGTCTTTTGAGAATTTTCTAATGGTAAAATAAATTCCTTTTTTTGAACATGGCGGTATGACAACGTGAACCCTTGAGCCGTCGGGAAGCCTAGCATCAAGAATAGGATTGTTCTCGTCTATTGTTCTTCCGACGAACTGTGATATATTTCTGACAGCGGCCCAGAGCTCTTCTTCGGCTTCAAATTTTGTGTCTGTAAGTTTTATCTTTCCCTTTTTTTCAATGTATATTGTGTCGTATCCGTTAATCATTATTTCTGAGATTTTCTCATCAGCCAGATAGCCGGCAATTGGTTGCAGGAAGGCTTTTACGGTTTCTTCAAAGAAACTCATTATTATTTCTCCTTTTTTGCGTCTTCAATGAGTTTAAGGATGTTTGCAGCATCCGGATTTTCAGGGTAAATGTCTATGGATTTTTCAAAGTATGGAATACATTTTTTCCTTTTGCCTTTAACCATGTAAAAGTATGTTGTTCCCAGGTTGACCAGAGGATACCAGTTTTTGTTGTCAAGCCTGATTGATTTTTTAAATGAAGAGATAGCCCTCTTTAAGTATTTTTCATTTTTTGTCTTATTGTAAAGATTTCTGTAAGACATACCTAAAAGATTGTAAGCCGCAGAAGGGGTTGTGTGCCCTCTAAGTATCCTCTCTTCATGAGTCATTCCCTCTATCTTATCCGGCAGAAATTTTATTCCGCTGCGGTAAGATTCGACGGCTTTTTCAAATTCGCCCTGTGTGAAATACTTTTTGCCGTTTGTAAAATACATCTTTGATTTGTCGGGATCCGTTTGTTTTTTATGAAAAACGATAGTTGAAATAAGAAATCCCAGCATCGCACAAAGTATTATCAGCATGGATATTTTAACTTTCTTCATAAAATTTCCCGTAATATTAGTTAATTATAGTTGAAAAACCTTTGCAAGTTTATTTATTTCTTTCTAATATGTGAACTTATGGAGGCAATTTTTATGATTAAGGGAACAAAAAAGCTATATATACCGATTTTTTTAACTGTGATTCTGGTAAGTTCTTGCGTTATGAAATCAAAATACGAACAGCTCAATATGAGCACCCAAAACCTTCAGGACCAGCTAAATACACTTAAAAAAGAAAATGAAAAGCTAAACAAGAGCTTAGAAGCTCTTACCAAAGAAAATGAAAGTCTATCGCTTAGAAACGACGAGCTTTCTACAACTAATCAGAAAATTGTTGAGAAAAATAAAACTCTTTCGGATGAAATAATGGAATACAGAAGAAAATCTATGGGTCTTGAGAAAGAACTTATCAAAAAGGAAGAAAAGCTAGATGAGTTGCAGTCTGCTCATAAAAATCTGGCAAAAAGTCTTAAAAAAGAAATATCGGAAGGAAATGTAAAAATCCAGGAACTTAAAGGGATGCTGAAGGTTAACGTCGTTTCCGAAATTCTTTTTAAATCCGGTTCACATAATGTTTCAGCGGAAGGAAAGGATGTTTTGGAAAAGGTTGCGCGATCTTTAAGCACAATAAATGACAGAAAAATTGAGATACAGGGCCACACGGACAACCAGAAAATAACAGGTTCCTTGAAAAGCGTATATCCCAGCAACTGGGAGCTTTCCGCCGCAAGAGCCATTACCGTAGTTAAACTGCTTCAGGAAAACAAAGTGGACCCGGAAAAGCTTACCGCTGCCGGTTACGGTGAATATCAGCCGGTCGCAACAAATAAAACACCTGAAGGCAGACAGAAAAACAGAAGAATTGAGATAATCCTTCGCCCGATACTGGAAGAATAGTGGTTTTTTAAACTTCAGGGCCGGGCAACGCTAATTATTTCACCATTTTACAAATTTGAGCACTTTTTGAAAAAATCGTTTCAAAAAGTGTAAAAACCCCTAAATTTACTTGACAAATTAGAGCTTTAGGATTAAAAACTAACAACTTTTTGACGTGTATTTATAATATTTAATTTCACTCTGTCCTCGCATTTGGGATCCGGTGCTCTAGCTCGGATGATTTAGGGTTAAATCCCAAAAGACAGAGGTTGCTAAACCGGAAAGGAGATTTCATGGTTTCTGTATCAATTAAAGACCTGCTGGATGCAGGGGTGCATTTCGGTCATCAGACTCAACGCTGGAATCCAAAAATGAAGCCCTTCATATTTGGGGAAAGAAACGGTATTTACATTATCGATCTTCAGCAGACTCATAAACAGTTCAAAAAGGCCATAGATTTTGTTATTGACTTAACTTCAAGCGGAAACAAGCTTTTGTTTGTCGGAACCAAAAAACAGGCTCAGGATATCGTTGAAGAGGATGCCAGAAAATGCAACATGTTTTTCGTAACTAATCGCTGGTTGGGCGGTACTCTTACAAATTTCAAAACGGTAAAGGCCAGTATTGAAAAGCTTTTAGAGCTTGAAAGAATTAAAAACTCTGATGTTGCCAAGCAGCGAACAAAAAAAGAGCTTTTAATGATGGAAAGGGAAAGAGAAAAGCTTGAGAGAAGCCTTGGCGGAATCAAAACGATGAAAAAACCCCCTAAGGCCGTTTTTGTTATCGATCCCAAAAAAGAAAAGATTGCCGTAGCCGAAGCAAGGAAACTGGGCATACCCGTAATCGCAGTCACCGATACCAACTGTGACCCCGACAACATAGATTATGTCATCCCCGGTAACGACGACGCTATAAAATCCATTAAGCTCTTCTCAGGTGCTATGAGAGATGCCTGTATGGAAGGCGAACTTAAACATCAGGAAAAACTTAAAGAGGAGCAGAAAAGAAGGGCCGAAGAGCAGAAAAAAGAACCTGTTAAAGAAAAGAAAGCCGTAAAGGACAAATCGGACGGAAAGGTTATAAGAAAGAAAAGGAAGGAAAAAACAGAACCAAAGGATGAAGTTTCCGAAGTTGATGAAAAAAAGGCAGACGGTGTTTCGGCAACGCCTGACGGAAATGTTACAGTAAGGAGTTAAAAATGACTATCAAGGCAGAAGAAGTAAAAACACTTAGAGACAAAACCGGGGCGGGTTTCATGGATTGCAAGGCGGCTTTATCTGAATCCAAAGGCGATTTTGAAAAGGCCGTTGAAATACTCAGAGTTAAAGGTATTGCAAAGGCACAGAAGAAGTCGGTAAGAGTAGCGAAAGAGGGATTAGTCCATTCATATATTCATCCGGGCTCAAGAATAGGCGTACTTGTGGAAGTTAACTGCGAAACAGATTTTGTTGCAAGAAATGAAGATTTTATAGCCTTCGTAAAGGATGTAGCAATGCATATTGCAGCTGCTAATCCCAGATATCTGGACAAGGAAAGTGTTCCGGGTGAAGTTTTGGAAAAGGAAAAAAGTATTTTAGAGCAGCAGGCAAAAGAATCAGGGAAACCAGCAAAGGCTTGGGAAAAAACTGGAGAGGGGCGATTAAGGAAGCTCTACGAAGAGAACTGTTTGCT
>CAYYBZ010000227.1:0-4382 GCA_964470285.1 uncultured Oligoflexia bacterium | reverse complement strand
TAGGAAGATCTGTCGCGCAGGTAGAAGAATTCATCGAAAAAAACATAAAGCCTCTTAGAGCACGTTTTAAGGATAAACTCGGCAAAAAAATAGAGGTAAAGGTTTAATATAAAGTTTGCCTGTGTTTTTAATACCGGCCTTTTCCGAAGCCGAGTTCGATGTAATCCATATCGGAAATTTCTGAGGGTGATCTAAAGAGCCTGTTCAGTGCTTCGTAAAGTATGAAATATTCATGACCTAAAAGTCTTCTCTGAGACATCTGATTTTCTTTATAGGTTTTATGGCTTGTTTCTCTGTTGTAAAGTTCTTCATTGTACATTCTTCTTGATTGAATCTGAGTTTCAAAGACCTGTTTGTTGTAAGACGTAATAATCTTATAAGCCTGAAACCCAGATTCCTTTTTGTTCCTACCTATATAATCTTTTTCTTCTAGAATCTTAATCTTTTTATAACGGTTCATCCAGTCAACTATCGTATAAATATCTTCCTTAGTGCTGGTAACAAGTTTTAAACCATAAATGTCGACAACAGCCTGGGCAAATCTGCCGTAAATTTTGTCCTGATTGAACATTCGGTCTATCCCAAAAACCATATCGGCAATTTTGTAGCTTATGTTTGAAGTAGTCTTTATCCTTGTCGATATGAAATTCAGTGTCTCCCTTGAATGGGTTTCCTGCGGAAAAAACTGTACGAAAGATGCAATTATAGGTGTTTTATCCGAACAGTGAGGGCATATCAGGTTAAATTTTGAGGAAGTTTCAGTTTTGCTCTTCTCTACAATTTTTGTAAAACCCTCATTAAGCGAAAATCTCTTTTTTATAACGTCTGAATGAAAGGGATTTGTGCATCGGCCCCATACGAAAAGATCTACCTTGACATCAGTAGTCTCACATAAATTGTTTATTATAATTCTGGATAAATCGTAAAGTCTTTTTTCTCCGCGTATAAGAGCGTCTTGAAATTTCCTGCTCATATAAGTTACATCTGAATTTGGGATGATCAGTGGAGTGCCGTTTCTTACAGCTTTCTGAATTCTTGCAAGAATTTCGTTAACTCTCTTATCGCTGACTACCTTGGAAATCGGAGTATTGTATGTATGTTCCATAATCAGGTATTCGTTTACTTTTAGAACTTTATTGCATTACTACTCAAATAAATTCTAAAAGTAAACGAATACCTCTCCTAGTTTCTTTCCTGTTTAGGGTCACGGTGCGTAAGATCAGAAATGACTCTCTCGGGGTTTTTATTTTCGTAAAGCATCATGTAAACCTGCTCTGTAATGGGCATGGAAACTTTAAGCTTTTTTGAGAGATTATATGCGCTTTTGGCTGTTTTAACGCCTTCAACTACCTGTTCCATTTCCTCCATAACTTTTTGGAATTTTTCACCCGAACCGATTTTAAAACCTACAGTACGGTTTCTTGAAAGATTGCTGGTGCATGTCAGTATCAAATCTCCCATTCCCGAGAGTCCCAAAAAAGTCAGTGGATTTGCCCCTTTTGCCAGGCCCAGTCTTGTTACTTCAGCGACACCCCTCGTAATCAGGGCAGCCCTTGCATTATGTCCCATTTTAAGACCGTCGGAAACTCCTACGGCAAGTGCAATCACGTTCTTTAACGCCCCTCCAAGTTCAACTCCGGTAATATCTTCGGTTGTATAGGTTCTGAATTTATCGGTGTGAAAAAGATTCTGAACTTCGGTTGCAAGTTCAAGATTTGTGGAAGCTATGGAGACTGCCGTCGGTAGATCGTCCATAACTTCTTTCGCAAAGCTGGGGCCTGAAAGTACCGCTATTCTTGATCTGTCAAATTCTCCAAATTCATCCAGTATTACTTCTGAAACGGTTTTTAGAGAATTATTCTCTATTCCCTTTGATGCGCTGACTATAACCGAATTGGGCTCAATCGCTCCTTTTGCGTTCTTAAGAACCTCTCTAACCGATTGAGTCGGAAGTACGCTGACTATAAAAGTTTTGTCTTTTAAAACTTTTTTAAGATCTTTTACTGCATTTAAATCTTTGTTAAGTTTTATACCCGGATGATATTTCCTGTTTTCATTTAGCATTGAAATATCGTTGAGAACATCTTCTTCGATTGACCAGATATCTACCCTGTGTCCCTTGCATGCGAGTATGTTGGCGAGCGCTGTTCCCCATGAACCTGCTCCCAATATGCAGATTTGTTTTTTGTCCATAATTTAAACCTTGAATAGTGCGCTGATATCACAATATATTTAATTTTTCCACCATTATAAGAGTTGCGGTTTTAAGCTTTGCTATGGACTTAATATAACAAATATGCTATTTCAAACGAATAAAATCTTGTGATTTTAATATGTTAAGGGAGAGAAAGTGGATTTTAAGATAAAGACCATCGGTATTGTTGCAAAAAGGGGAAGGGTAAAGCCTAGAAAGCTGACAAGTGAATTAATCGGATGGCTTTCAAGAAAGGGGATAAAAGTATTCCTAGATACCGAGCTTGCAGAAAAGCTTAAATATAAAAATTCTTGTCCGAAAATGGAGTTGCCTATGTATTGCGACTTGATAATCACTATCGGAGGTGACGGCACACTTCTCTCTGTTGTAAAAGCACTTGAAAACAAACCTATCCCGGTTATGGGTGTTAACATGGGAGGTCTGGGTTTTTTAACCGAGGTTGCCCCCGGTGATATCAAAGAAACGCTAAATGATGTTTTCAAAGGCAATCTTGTCCCTCAAAAAAGAATGATGCTGAAGGCCGTAATGAAAAGTTCAGGGCGTGTAAAAGGAAAGTGGCTGGTTCTAAACGATGTAGTTATTAATAAAGGTGCGCTTGCAAGAATAGTTGATTTAAGAACATATGTGGACGGAAAATATCTGACTACATACAAAGCAGACGGAATAATTATAGCCACACCTACGGGATCAACTGCGTATTCTCTTGCAGCCGGAGGTCCGCTTGTCAGCAGGGATGTTTCTTCCATAATCCTTACACCGATTTGTCCTCATATGCTTACCAACAGGTCAATGGTTGTTAATCATAATTCACTTGTTAAGATTGTGCTTGAAGTTGCAAACGGACAGGTATATCTGACTCTTGACGGGCAGAGAGGGTTAGCAATGGAAGAGGGTGACTGCGTGGAAGTATGCAAAGCCAAACGTGAAATGTATACTCTGGGTTCCCGCAAAAGGGACTATTTTTCAATACTGCGAACCAAATTAAGATGGGGTGAGAGATAATCTTACTAATGTTCCATGAACTCTTGGATTTACAATGCTTCAAACCCTAAAAATTAGAAATTTTGCAATAATCAAGGAAACTCATATAGATTTTGAAGGCGGATTTACGATATTGAGCGGAGAAACCGGCGCCGGTAAATCTATAGTAATTGATGCCATATCTTTGCTGTTAGGAGGGCGCTCAAGTGAGAGCGATATCAGAAGCGGAGATGATGAAGCTTTTATTGAAGGTGTCTTTTATGTTACTCAGGGTTTTGCTTTAGATCTATTAAGAGATGCAGGTTTTGATTTAAACGGGAATCAAATTTCGGTAAGAAGAATTATTTCCAGAAAAGGGAAAAATAAAATATTTATAAATGATACTCCGGCGACACTGACATTTCTCCAGGAAATGGGAAAACATATCGTAGATATCTGTGCGCAGAACGAAAACAGATTTTTAATGAATCCGGCGTTTCATGTCGACGTACTTGATTCTTACGGAGCTTTGGAAAACGTTGCCGAAGAATTCAGACAAATATATGGGATTTACTGCGAACAAATTGAAAAAATAAATGATCTGGAAAAAAAGAACACTCAGGCAAAAGAGAAAGCTGATTTTCTTAATTTCATTGTTAAGGAAATTAGAGGTTTGAATCTTGAGGAGGGAGAAGCTCAAAAGCTAAGGGATTTAAAGAGAAGGCTTCAAAACTCTCAAAAACTTAAAAGCCTTGCTGTGGATTCTTACGATCAGATTATAAGCTCCGATAACTCCGTCCTCGATGGTGTAAGAAGTGCTTCAAAAAACATTGATTCTCTGAAGAGAATTGATCCCTTTTTTGATAAAAAAGAATTTGATCTAGCTGATGCTATAGACAGGCTCAACGATGTCGCCATGGAAATTAAAGATTATATTGATACACTTGAGTTTGATGATTTAAAGCTTGAAGAGGTGAAAGAAAGACTCGATAGTCTTACAAAGATTGAAAGAAAGTACGGAAGTGTCGAACAGGCTCTTGAGAGAATGAATCAGGCGCAAAGCGAATTATCGACCATTGAAAATTTTGAACTTGAAAAAAGAGAACTTTTAAGGAAAAAAGAGGATATAGAAACTGAAGTTGAACAGAAAGCTAAAAAACTATCTGATTTAAGAAAGAAAAAAAGCTCTCAAATGGACAGACAGATA
>CAYYBZ010000226.1:0-4383 GCA_964470285.1 uncultured Oligoflexia bacterium | reverse complement strand
CCGAGTGCAATAAAATCGTATAAACGCATGTAAAAGCCATTAAAATCAGTAAGTTAAAAAAAGAACGTTTTTATAAAAAAAGTGTGGAAATTTTTATAAATCATGAATATAATTCGGGAAATTTTTTAAATGTCCGTCTAATGAGATTCAGAGCTTGTTGCTCATTACTCTTTAGCGGCACCCTTGGCCTAAAGGAGGTTTTCATGGGTAACAAGATTTATGTCGGTAATTTATCTTATTCCATGACTGAGGAGGCTCTTTCTGAGCTTTTTGGTCAGGCAGGAACTGTAGTATCAGCAAAAATAATTACCGAGAGCCAGACAGGCAGAAGCAAAGGCTTCGGCTTTGTCGAAATGTCCAGTGATGAAGAAGCCAACAGCGCAATTGAAAAATTCAACGGTCAGGAAGTTGAAGGCCGTCAGTTGAAGGTTTCTGAAGCACGTCCAAAACAGAATCGCAGCCGCGGCGGTTTCGGCGGTGGCGGCGGTAAGGGCGGCTACGGCGGCGGTGGCGGCGGCGGTCGCAAACGCTGGTAATAAACTTACCTTAAATAAGTTCTATATATTGATTCAGACCTGATCTAAATTACACTAAAGGTTCGTCTTGAAACAGATGATTTCTTAAAGATAGAATTCATCCAACAGATAACTTTCGTAATCATTGAATGGGTTTAACTTTCTTTTTGAAAAAATCAAATCAGATAATAGGTCAGTTTCAATGTCGCGGTAAAAGGCATTTATGGGTCTGTTATCTAAAGTTATTACAGATTCAAAGTTGAAAGAGATATCTACTTCTTCATTGAAATAAATAGGAAGAAAAAGTTTAAGGAACTTTCATCCAAAAAGTGTTGTGCTGATTATGTATAAAATTTTATCTATTTCATTATTTTTTGGTGCAGGGTTGCAATAATCCTGGCAGTCGGCTTTAAAAACAGGGAAGAAAGAAATAATAATTGTAAAAAGTACATAAAATTTCAAGTATTGAATTGCTCTTAATGTGCGTCTTAGAGTACCCATTAAATTTAAGATAATGGGGCCTTTAAGGGGCTTTTTGTCAGGCTAAATAGCTCTAACTAGCGAATAATATTAGATATAAAACATGATAATTATGGCACGTTACTTGCTCATTACTACAGCATTAATATACGCATAGTTTACGAGGTAATACCGATGAGAAACCCTTTATTTTCCAAAAGTTTTATATTAGTTCTTGTTGCTTTATTTTTCTTATTTGGTTGTGATAAGAAAAAGAAACTTCCCATTCAAGATGATCATGACAAAATTTTACAACAAAAAGAAGATACAAAAGAAACAGTGAAAGATCCTGAACCCGAAGGAATAATTCCTCCTGTTATCATCGGTTATGAAAACGGCATTCTTTCCTGGTATCCCGCTCAAGGTTCATGCTCGCAGGATGATATTACTTATAATATCTTCATAAGCACAGAGGAAAATCCGACTGAGCAGGATTTTTTAGGCGGTTATATAACGGTTAAGAACGCAACAGAAAGGAAAGTCAAACTGGATTTTGGCAACAATGATGTCCTTTATATATTCATAGTCGCAGTTGACAGATGTAAAAATTACAGTGAAATGAGCGAACCTTTAATTGTAAGGCGCTCCGAAGCAGGTGATGAAGACAAATCCAAAATTCCAAGCGAAGAAATTGAAAAAGAAAAACCTGAGCCCGAAAGTAAAAATGATAATAAATCGAACCCAAAAGCCAATAATGATCAGGATAAAAGAATACTTGTAAAGCTAATTAACGGGCTTGAAAGAAAATCTGCATCAGGAAATAATGTTGTAAAAAGCAAGGGTAATGTTGATTTAAAAGCAAAAGACAGTTCAAAAAATAATACTAAAAAAGCAGAAAGTAAGATTGATAAATCCGAGTTGATTAAGGATTTAAAAAGTGTTCAATCCTGCAGCGGTAAGGCATGCGATACTCAAAAAGCAAAACCTGAGAAAGCTGCCGATAAAAAACCCAAAGGCGTAATAGATAAGAATGAGTTAGTTAAGGATCTAAAATCAATAGCTGAATCAAAAGATAGTATGGATGAAAAAGAAGAGTCTTCTTCCGCTGAATTAAAACCTTTAGGTGATGATTTAAAACAAAGATCAGATATCATCGCATTTACACCTGAATTAGCTGTAAATCTTGCACTTTCAAGTCCGCTACAACGCGTTAAGAGGGGTATGTTTAAAAATGATACCATACAATCATGTCTTTACAGAAATCAGAATGTTTTGGTTGTTGACGGCTATTGCACAAATAAAGAGGCCGGCGTAGTTCAAGTGGTTATTTATTCACTCGATCTTGGACGTGTCAGTATTTACTCGGAGCCCGGGACAGCTCCAAGCAACGTTAGAAGAGATGCCTACAGGAATGAACAATGGAGTGTCTCATGGCGTCTTCCTAAAGTTGAAAACTTTTGCAGCGGTTCATCATTAAGTGAAGTGAATGATTTTGAATTTGTTGAGACATTTGATAATCTTTGTCTTTCAAATCGTGAAAGTTGCCTGGCAGCTTTCAGGGATACCAAGAATGTGTACTGCAAAGGATTTAAAAGCGATGCAGCTACTGAATGGGTAAGCAATGCAAATGAGTTTTGGGATAATCCGCCGGAACAGTGGTATACATTAATAAAGACTCTGGTTGATTTAAGAAAATAGGTTTTTGAGGAGGGGGCCATATACAGGGCCTTTTGGGGAAGCTGTTAATCAGCTTCCCTTTTTTTATTTTCAAAATGAGTTTTTAAAATTCATAGACGTTCACTACAAAATCGGGTAATTTTTACTAATAATTCCGCAAAAAATATTTATAATTAGACATTTACAGTAAATTTTAAATCTTCAAAAAGGAGGCCTCAGTGGTTGACGAAATTGATAAAAATGAAGATATAAAAGAAGAAAAAGCAGATGAAAATACGGAATCAGGAAAGGATTTAAACGCTTCTTTAAAAGATGATAATCATGAAAAACTGGGAGATATTTACGGAACGGTTTCAGACGGAAGCAAACCTCCAAAAAAAGTTACTCTTTTCTTCTCAAGAAAAATATGGATTGCTATTTTAACTTTTCTCGCTCTCACAATTATAGGAGCTGTTATAGAGTTTACGGTTCAAACTCCGATTTCTAAATATATAGAAAAGGTTACCGGACCTCGCGTTAGAACATTAAAGGATCAGCTGAAAATAGGAAACAACGAGTTTGTATACAAGGCCGTTAAAGAAAAATTTCATGATGAACCTTACGATGAAGATTACCTTTTTCTTTACACAGAGAGCACAAAAGGTTTTATCAACGATCTGGTAAAAGAAAGGGAATGGGAAAAGGCCAGGACGTTCTTAAACGAATCATTGGAGGGTATGCCCGTACCTCCCGAGCATAGAACCGCTCTTCGTAGAACATTTGCAAAATCATTACCGATATTTTTCAAGGAAAACCATACAGAATATGGAAAAAAAGAAAAAAAGGAATGGATAGACGGCTTTGCCGACTATGCAAAATCGCTGGCACTTAAAGAAAAAGAAGATGCAGATCTTCAATATTATGTGGGAGAGGCAATTGCGCGTTCCGCAGAATCTTATTATCAATCCGGTTACTACAAAAGCTCTTTACCCTATTTTATTGCATTTCTGGAAAATAAACCGAAAGACAAGGAAGTTCCGGGATTTATCTCGGAAGTGTTCTTATATTTCATGGGAAGTGCGCCTGACGGAAAATATATACCTGAAATGAGAAAAGCCGCAGTAAATCATCTGATGAGTGAAATGGAACAGAAACTTCATGAGGTATTAATGTTAAAGAAACCCCAGGAAAAAAACGATAAAAGATTCCGAACAAATGATAAGGAAAGATTCGATAATGCGTTTTTAATACTCACGGATTCAGGTAAAATCACAGAAAGGGATAAGATTAATTATTGTCTTATAAGATTTTTAAACAGCGATGATGACGATGATATAGAAGTATTTAAAAACGCAAATAATTACCTGACAGGTCTTAAAAGTCAGAAAAAGCTTAAAAAAGCAATTGATGAGGCGGATCTGCCCGCATATGTTCCTGTTCAAATTATGCATAATCAATCCAATTCAAAGGGAAGCTTTTTTGACAAAGAAGAAAAGGAAATGTACGACACGGCCCTTCCCCTGCTTAAGTCATCTTTTATAAACATTGTTTCTGCTTTCTGTAACGATGAAGATACAATTAAGAGTAATCCAACAGTTGTCGAAAACTGTTATTCTGTTCTGAGTCCTGCCAAGCTGGTATCGGCTGAACTACGAAATAAATATAATGAAAACACGGCAAAGAATAGAAAAAGAAGACGATAGATTTAATGAATTATATTAAAGATACGGTATATTCAGTTTTAGATCCTGAT
>CAYYBZ010000225.1:0-4399 GCA_964470285.1 uncultured Oligoflexia bacterium | reverse complement strand
TTTAAGAAACATGTAAAGAAGCGCGGTAGAAGTAATTCCGTCGGCGTCATAATCCCCGTGTATAAGCACACTCTCTTTTTCAATTACTGCTTTGCCGACCCTTTTAGCGCACCGCTTTAGACCCTTAAGCCCGTATGGACTGGACATATTTTTAAGGCCTGAATTAAAGAACTTTTGAAGGGCCTGATCATCCACCATCCCTCTGTTTACAAGAATTCCGGCAACATTGGGATCGATTCCGAATAAATCGGTAATGCTCCGAATTTTCTCTTCGTCTGCCCGCCCGGGAGAAATCCAATCATATCCCATCAAAGACTTCATCAAATAAAACGCCTAAGACATTTTCTTAGAAAACACTTTCTCATAGAGATACAGTGTTAGGGGAGAAGCAATAAATATTGTTGAGTAACTTCCGATTACAACACCTATGGTTAAAGCCAAAGCCATATTAAAGAGGATGGGACCCCCGAAAAACAGAACAACAACGGTAACCAAAAGTGTCGTAAGAGAGGTTAATAAAGTTCTTGATAATGTCTGATTAATACTTCTGTTTATTATTTTCTTGAAAGGATCACTTTTTAGAACAACAAGATTTTCCCTTATCCTGTCGTAAACAACTATCGTATCGTTGATTGAGTAACCGACAATAGTAAGTATTGCCGCTACAAAAGTCGTATCGATTTCGAATCCGAAAAGAGAAAAAACTCCCGCGGTTATTATTGCATCATGAATAAGACATATTACAGCTCCCGGGGCAAATTCAAGTTCGAATCGCAGCCATATATATAAAAGAATGAAAAACAGCGCTATGAATGAAGCAAGTATTGCATCCCTTCTAAGCTCTTTACCTACCTTCTTTCCTACATTATCGACCTTAATTATGCTGAATGTTCCTGCCGGGAAAATACCAGCAAGAGCATCGTTAACCGATTGTGAAACGTCAAGAAACTCCGCCAGGTATTCCTGATTGGATTCTTTTCCGTAAAGTTCTACAAATCTCAGTTTAAGATTGGGTATTTTCAGGTCCTCTATTCCCTTTTTAATAAGCTGAGAATCTCCAGGCTTTTCAAGGGTTACATAAGCCTTGTTTGACGAAAATTTGATGCTTTTTACACTGTTTTTCCCCGCAAAAACGGCGTCTATGCTCTTTTTGAATTCCGATTCATATTTGTTGAGTTCAAGATTTCCAAGGCCAACCTTAATCAGGAATTCATGTGCGTCTTTTTCACCGTAATTCTGTACTGATGCACTTTCCATATTTATTTTAGAAAGGGCGTCCCTGATTTTATCGGCTGAAGCGTCGGCATTTGCTTCAAATTTGATATTTATTGCCGTCCCCCCGGTAAAATCAATTCCGTAATTGAATCCTCTGACTATAAAAGAACTTAGGGATAAAACTATTACAATTATCGAGAAGATAATCCAGAATCTCGACATCCCTAGAAAATCAATCTTTGATTCCTGCTTCATTAACTGCATATCATTTCTCCTAAATATACATCTTTTCCGTTTTGGATTTGGCCAGATAAAGCTCAAAGAGAAGCTTAACTATTGTAAAAGCGGTAAAGAATGAAATGACTATTCCTATTATCATGGTTACCGCAAATCCCTTAACAGGGCCGGTTCCATACTGCAGCAGTATGAATCCTGCTATTAGGGTTGTAAGGTTGGCATCAAGAATGGTTAGAAAAGATTTTTTAAATCCTATCGAAACTGCATTCCTTAAAGGTTTCCCGGATTTCAGCTCTTCCCTGATCCTTTCATTAATAATAACGTTGGCGTCAACTGCTATACCCAATGTAAGGGCTATACCTGCAATTCCGGGAAGGGTAAGCGTCGCTTCAAGGGCAACCATTATAGAAAGAATGAACATCATGTTAAGTAAAAGAGCAATGTCCGTAAAAATTCCGCCGATACCGTAATAGAAAAGCATAAATATAACGACTATTATAAAGCCTATCATTACAGATTTTGTTCCCTTCGAAATAGAGTCTTTACCTAAAGTCGGACCTACTACTCTACTCTCCAAGATTTCAACGGGTGCAGGAAGAGAACCCGCTCTTAAAATGACGGCTAAGTCCTGGGCCTCTCTCATAGTAGACTGCCTGTCCATCATTGAGCCGAACTCGATCTGTGCTCTGCCGTTTGGTATGGGTTCGTTAATATTGGGCGCGGAATAAACCTTATCATCAAGGATTATGGCGAGCTGTTCGCCTGTGTTATCGGTTGTGATATTCTTAAAAACTTCCGCTCCGCCCGGATTAAATGCTATTGAAACGACCGGTTTATTAAATCTGTCGTATGAAACTCTAGCGTCTTCCAGTGTTTTTCCTGTAAGAAGGGTGTTGGCTTTCAAAAGAAAGTATTTCTTGTTTTTCTCGCCTGTTTTATTATCTTCTTCTTCCTGCCATAAAACCTGAGAACCTGCAGGTATTTTGTCCTTCACTGCTTCATTGAGCTTTTTTTGGTCGAAATCTACAGGAAGTTTTCCGGCTGTAAGAGCGTTTTCTACCATTTCGTCCAGTTTGGGCGGAGTCATTGTTTTATCAACGAGTTTGAACTCCAAAAGTGCCGTTCTTTCCAAAACCGACTGTGCCCTTTCAGGATCTTCAAGACCCGGAAGCTGAATCAGTATTCTGTCTTCTCCTATTTTCTGAATGGAAGGTTCGGCCACGCCGAATTCGTCAATTCTGTTTCTTTGTCTCTCAAGAACCTGTTCAATTGTGTAATCATGAATTTCTTTTTTCTTGTCTTCGGTTAAATCAAAAGAAAATACGCCCTCATCGGTTTCATCTATTAAAGTGAGAATGCCGAATTTTGACTTTACAAAATTTAAAAGATCCTCACGCTTTTTGATATCGGAAAGATGAACGTTGATTATCCGCGAATCGTCTTTTCTCTCTATTGCTTTGAATGCAATACTGTCCTTTTCAAGCATTCTTTTTAAATCAGAAATATAAACCTGGGATTCTGCGGCCAGCGCCTTGGCCGTATCGACACCGATCGTTAAACTTAATCCGCCTTTAAGATCCAGCCCGAGTTTAATTCTGTGATCGGGAAGAATTTTATAATACCACGGCACTTCAACTTCTTTGACCGATTCTCCCTCTTTAACTTCGGGCGCCTTAGGCTGCTCGGGAAGAAATGTCGGAAGCGCGGTATAAACACTTATAAGCGCCACAATCGCAATTATGGCAAATTTTACCCACCAACCTCTAGTCATAAGCTAACTCCTTGTAATTTACTTCTTCTGCGGGGCATCTAAACTTTTCTTATAGGCAACTATTCTTGCCTTCATTATTTTTACTTTCACATTGTCGGCGATTTCAAGAGTAACTATTGAATCTGCAACCCCGGAAATTCTTCCGATTATCCCCGAATCGGTAATTACCTCTTCACCTTTTTCTAATGAAGAAACGAATTTCTGATGCTGCTGCTGTCTTTTCTTCTGGGGCCTGAATATAAGAAAGTAAAAAATAAAAACGATTATTCCCATAAACAGGAAAAAGGACATGGGATTACCCTGCTGTCCTCCGCCCTGACCCGCCATCGCAAATGCTTCATTAATCAGACTCATCAGTAACCTCCCTTTTTCTATAGAAATCTTGTCTGAACTGTGAAAAACGACCCTGAATAATAGACCTTCGGGCGCATTTCATCAAGTTAATAAAATAGTATAGATTATGATAACTGTTTAATCTCATAGCGAGTATCTCTTTGCAAGCGTAAAGGTGCTTTAGATAGGCTCTTGAGAAGTTTTTACATACATAGCAATCGCATTCGGAATCAAGCGGCTTTTCATCATCTCTGTATTTTGCATTTTTAAGTACGATTTTTCCAAAACTTGTGAAAATCATTCCGTTTCTTGCATTTCTTGTGGGCAGTACGCAATCAAACATATCAATTCCCATCGTCACACCTTCAATCAAATCTTCGGGCATCCCCATCCCCATAACATAGCAGGGCTTATTTTCAGGTATTATTCCTTTTGAAAGATTTATCATCTCCAGAGTTAAATCCTTTTGCTCCCCTACACTTAAGCCGCCAAGAGCAATCCCTTCAAAATTCATTTCAAGAGTTTTTTCGGTGCTTTCTTTTCTAAACTCCGGTATCAAACCGCCCTGTGTAATTCCGAATAACAATGAAGTATCGTCCCTTCTGGCCTCAACGCACTTTTTCATCCATCTTACTGTCAATTCCATTGAATTTTTAACAACTTTTTCTTTTGAAGGATAAGGCATACAGACATCAAACGACATAATGATATCCGCACCCAAATCTTCCTGCAGATGGATTGCTTTTTGCGGGGTCAAAAAGAATCTTTGACCGTCAACCGGAGATTTAAAATCCACACCATCTTCGGATATTTGTCTTAACTCATCCAAGCTGTAAATCTGAA
>CAYYBZ010000224.1:324-4406 GCA_964470285.1 uncultured Oligoflexia bacterium | reverse complement strand
TTCACCGTAACTAAATGGTAACTCTTTTACGTTTTTGACGAGATAGGGATTTCCGATTTTTACTTCACTACTTAGTCCTCCGGCAATACCGGATAATATAATCCTGCTCAGATCAAACCTCTTTTTGGTTTCCTCGTAAGCTCTAACAATTCTTGCCTTTCCTACACCTGAAACTACTGTAAGCCAATTATCCGGAAACTCATATATTTGGCCCCATTTTTCTCTTACCGGGTTTGATCTTCCCAAAACCGAAATGAAAGGTAAAGCCTCAGGCAAGGTAGGCACAAAAACCGCTGTATATGTTTTAGACACTTTACTGATCATAATTATTAGTTTGCTATAGACATTCGAATCGCTTAAAAGGCTTTAAATATCATGAAAAGCACTTTTTGGATATATACCTGCCTTTTATTGGTTACAGTAATATGGGGAGGCTCCTTTGCCGCCATAAAGCATCTTTTGGAGATTTTTACACCCTCGGAATTACTGGCCGCCCGGTTCTTGCCTGCGTTTATAATTTTTGCGACTATTTCATTAATATTCTTTTTCGATGAATCAAAGAGAATTATTAAAAATGACTTAGGCTTAGTTGTTTTTATTGCCCTGATAGGAACCCCGGGTTATCACCTGGCTTTAAATTACGGGGAAACACAGATATCAGCAGGACTTGCAAGCCTTATTATCGGATTAAATCCGTCTTTGACATTCATTCTTTCAATGTTTCTTATAAAAGAAAAACCCAAGATAATTAAACTTGCAGGGCTTATAATTTCATTTATGGGCCTTTTCATTTTAGTCAGATACGGTTCCGGTCAAAGCTTAAACTACAAATATATCCTGGCTGTTTTTATAACTTTTCTTTCACCTCTGTGCTGGGCATTTTTCACAGTCACTTCAAAACAGTTAACTTCCAGATATAATCCCATAACCATTGCTTCGGTGGCTACAGCAATAGGCAGTATCCCGTGTATGTTTTTCATGTCCGGTTCTTTCTTCGGTAAGGTGGTTTCACTCGAATCTACCTATATCTTAAGCTTAGGCTTTTTATCTATACTGGCCACAGTTGTGGGAGTTATAGTCTGGATGTGGGGGATAGGGAAAATCTCACCCACAAAAACCGCTTCATTTGTTTATCTTGTACCTTTTTTCGCCGTAATAATCGGCGTAGTAATGCTTGGAGAATCACTAAATTTAATTAAAATTCTGGGCGGCCTGTTAATAATGGGCGGTGTTTATATTACCAACAGAAAAACTCATTTTAAAAAAAGATCCGCGCCTGCCCAAAGTGCAAACGCGGATCATATTAAAACTACTGATTCAGTATTGTAAACTCTACTCTTCTATTTATTGCCCTACCCTGGCTTGTCTTATTCGTTGCTATAAAATTGGTTTCTCCGTAACCCTTTGCTTCAATTCTCTCTCTGGCAATTCCTCTGATAATAAGGTATTCCATTACCGCTTCGGAGCGCTTCTGCGATAAATCCAGATTGAGCTGACTCGGCCCGGTCGAATCGGTATAACCCTCAATTCTTACTTTCTTAATCTCGGGATGGTCTGAAATGAGATCCGCAACACGGTTTAACAGAGCAAATGAATCTGTTCTTATTTCGGATTTACCGCTTGCAAAGTGAATTTTGTCCATGATCTTGATTTTATCTTTTTCTATTACTACCTTCTTGGCTACTTCTCGCAGAATGGTTCTTACTTTGGTTGTTTCGCCGCCTTTTATATTGACATTTACGTCTTCGGACTCGAACCCTTTGGCCATAATCTTAACTTTGTAATCGCCCTCTTTAAGTTTAACCTTAAGGCCGCCCTTTGCCGTATTAATCTGATAAATCTTCCTGTAACCTTCAAACTGCAGGGAACCGTTAAGAGGTTTATCATCAGCATCCGTAACCGTAAAAAGAGCCGAACCCTTAAGCTTCTTGACCTTCTTTATCTGATAATCAACACGGACAGTTTCTCCTGCAACCACGTTAGGTTCCTGAGTAACCGCTTCATAACCGTCTTTCGAAACAGTAACCTTTGCAAGGCCTGCCGGAAGATCGGCAGTCATATATTCGCCTGTTTCCGAGTTTGTTACGATAGTCGGGTGCACATTTCCTTCAAAGGCAATAACGGCTCCGGCAATCGGCAGGTTTGTTTCAAAGTCCATAACCGCACCTGAAAGTTTACCCGTAGCAGGTAGAGCTTTAGGAATTTCTCTTACAGGCTTAATACCGAAGTTTGAATAAGTCATACCGAAAATGATGTTAAAATTAGGAATAGCCAATGCACTTGAAGGAGGATCGGAGTTCTGAATCCTGAAATCAACACCTACGTCGAATGTAAGATTTTTATCTTTTGTAGGGAAGCCCTTTATTCCTGTTGTTACTCTTTGCGGAGATGTTCCGTATGTATAACTAAGGATCTGTTCCGACGTATACTCAACAAAAAGTGAAACAACGTGATAGGGTATCTCAGCGCCGACTCCGAAAGTGATCTGATTTTGCAACGGGTATTCAAGAAAGAATCTTTCGGTGGAACCAAGCAAAGTACTCCCGGCTGTTGAACTTGAACGGTCTATTTTGTACCCCATATTTGCATGAAGCCTTACCGGATAATTCATCGCTTTTAAGAAATCGAAAGTGACAAGGCCCATCAATCCGTAGTTGTAGGAATGACCGGAAATATTCGTATCCCCTGCGGCATTTAATATTTCTGCCGTGAAATTTGCACCGAAAGAAAACAGGTTGGAAACATCATACCCGCCCTTTAATCCCACTCTTAAATCACCCATTCTTTGCAGAAGCGTGGCAGCCGATTTGCCGGTATTTGTAAAACCGGATATGGACGTAAATATTTCAAGATACTCTATCGGAACATAGGTCATTGCTAAAGTGCCTCTCCAGCGTGATATTTCGTCTCCGACCGTAATGAAATTTTTCTGCCTGAACCATTCTCCGTGCAAAGACATGCTAAAGGATGTCCATGAAGCCGGCATTCTCTGTGCCGAATACATTCTGAAAAGACCCGTTTGACCGTAAATAGCAGGTGAAATTAACCCGTCTGACTCAATATAGTCTTTGGGTTCAACCTTGCTTTCATCTACTTTTTCGCTAAGGGCCTTATCTGCCTTAACTTCCTTTGGCTCTACCTCTTCTTTTGCTTCAGGTTTTTCATCCTTAACTTCTTCTTTTACTTTAAGTTCCTGCTTTGTTTCTTCTAAAACCTTAAGCAGATCTTCTGCCATTTTCTCTTCATCGGTTTTATCCTGAGAAAAAACCGGAAAAGCGGCAAAAATGAATATAAACAGAATGAACGGGGTCAGCTTCCTTAACATATTGTAACTCCTATAATTTTTTATAGATTCTACGATTTAAGACCTATTTAGTAAATTAAAAAATATAAATACTCTAAAATTTGCCATATAGTGCTATTTCTTTTAACATATTTAACTTAACACACTCATGAGGTAACCATATGCCCATTGACGGAAATCCCAAGAAAATGGCCGAAGACATATCAAACGGGCTCATAAGCCTTAACAAAGCCGTCTTAAAGAAATATACCCCTGCAGACCTTAAGATTATTTCAAATAACCTGAATATGGTCCTGCGGGAAGTAAGAGCCAGTTTTGTAGAGCACAACGATTTTGATGCCCAAAAACTGAAAAGTATGCGTATGCAAAGAATTAATCAGGCATTACTTGTTTTAAGAAACTTTGCCAAAGTTTACAGGGTTCCCATATAAAACATTTCTTATTATGAAAAGTCTCTTAATAGGCAGCGGCCAGGAATTCAAACTGGTAAAAAATGCCTTCATTAAAAATAAGAACAAAATCAAGATAATAAGCGACGATTCGCCCAAATACCTTTTACTCAAAAACCATCAAAAAGCCGAGATTACACTGAACACCTTTCTATCCGATAAGATAGAAAAATCTGCTTTTGAAGGGTACGATTCTGTTTTTGTAAGCATCTACGACAAGGAAGAACTTCTAAAAGCTTTAAAGATAATATCTGATTTAAAGCTTATTCAGCCTGTTTTTATTATTTCAACTGCAATAAGCAACCAATATAAGGAAAACTTTCCACAAT
>CAYYBZ010000224.1:0-314 GCA_964470285.1 uncultured Oligoflexia bacterium | reverse complement strand
AAAAAGGCCGGCCGCCAAGTTGGTTAGTTCAACCCACAATTCCATTTCCTGCCCATTCAGGACCTCTTCTTAAATCGAATTCAAAACCTGATTACCAAATGCGAATTTCTATTCAAGGTTAACAGTATAAAATCCATTTTAAAAACTACGGACAATGTTCTAATAATGATATTTGAAAATCCGGACCCGGATGCAATAGCCAGTTCAGTAGCCCTTAAAACACTGCTCTCAAGAATGAAGGTTAAAAGTAAAATTGCCTATACCGGAAATATAACCGTGGCCAGAAAATAAGGTCAGAGAGCCCTTCATCTTTC
>CAYYBZ010000223.1:0-4422 GCA_964470285.1 uncultured Oligoflexia bacterium | reverse complement strand
GGTTTCTATGGGGCACTTTTATTGTTTCTTTCGCTTCCACTCTCGGAGCCACTCTGGCATGTCTCGTATCAAGATTTATTTTAAGGGATTGGGTGCAATCAAAATTCGGTGAGAAGCTGGTAAAAATAAATAAGGGATTGGAAAAGGAAGGGCTTTTTTATCTTTTTACTTTGAGGCTTATTCCGGTTTTTCCGTTTTGGCTGATTAATATTACTTTTGGTATTACAAAGATAAAGCTTAAGGATTTTTATTGGGTTTCTCAGCTGGGTATGCTTCCGGGAACCATGGTTTATGTAAATGCCGGAAACGAACTCTCTAAAATTGATTCCCTTTCGGGAATACTCTCCCCGGGTTTGATTATATCGTTTGTAATACTGGGTCTTTTCCCTTTGGCTGCCAAAAAAGTAATCAAGCTATATAAAAGGAGAGCAGGGGCAAAAAACTGAATGAATATCGAATTTATTACCATCCGGCCGGGCATAAAAAAGAAATGCCAATATGGATGGGAATGAACAATGAATATAGACCCCAGAAGGGGAACGATCTCGGCCAAAGAATGAAGAATGCGATCGAAGAAACTTTCCGTGAAGGCTTTGACAAAGTTGTGCTCATCGGATCCGACTGCCCGGATCTGCCTTACGAATTTTATGATCGGGCCATGAAATTGATTGATAAGTCGGGTGCGGTGATAGGCCCATCAAGTGACGGAGGGTACTATTTAATAGGTTTTTCAAAGAGTGATTTCCCGCCAAGAGTAGGGAAAACACACGCTCACCATTAACATATTTCCTTGATATTATATTTCATTTCTGTGAGCCGTCGGTGAGACTCTCCCTGGGGACGTAGAAAAAACGCTCAGCTTTGCTGAGCTTTTTTTCTACCTGCACGTTCACGTGCATGTGCACCTGCAGGTTATTTTAGCGCATCACTACGTGATTCTATTTTGGCAATACCCCCAAAATCGAAAGGGCGTCTTTCTCGCTATTGTAACCGAACTAGAAATGTCTATAAACATCTTTTCTGTGACCAATTCGAATAACTCTGACAAGCAAAAACGAGGCCTGTGGAGAGTAAATCATTCTGTAATCAGCTATCCTGACTCGATAGTGATTCTCTTTTCCTCTGATTTTCTTAAATCTTAAAACTTCCGAGAGGGGGTTTATTCTGAGAATTTCAAGAACTTGATCAAATTTCCTCTGAATTGTTTTTGGAAGGGCACGATACTCTTTATATGCGGATTTTTGAAATAATATTTTGTAAGAACTATCATCCATGCTTCTTTTTCTTCCACTCCACGGTCTCTTCTAGTTCCCGTTCTTCAATAATTTCCTTATCCATCTCATCTTCAAGAAGCTCTATAATGGCTCTTTCAATAAGGTGGTTCATCCGCAGACCTCTTTTCTTGCAATAACGTTCTAAAAGATTCTTGGTAGGCTTCGTTAATGTTGTGGAAAAGTTCACTATTTCTATAGATTTACTCATAATATTGCTCCCATGTATAATCATTATGTATCATGATTAATCAAGAATATCAATGAAAAGGTAACAAAAGGTAACCGTTTATTTTTAGAATAAAAGCAACCAAAACGTTCTGGAAAGAAAAGGTAACCGTTTATTTTTAGAATAAAAGCAACCAAAACGTTCTGAAAGTAAACGGTTACCTTTATTTAACCTTTAGGCAACCTTAATGGAAATCACGAATTTGGTCAGCGCCTGTGTCAGTTCATCAAGATTTTTATATTCAGCAATCGTGAAGTCTCCGGCCGTTTCAGGACTAAGCCCCCTGATCATGGTAGATAATTTGTTGGGCCAATAATCCTTTTCATAGAGGGCCAGAATGGGAATGGGAGGAAGACCCATTCTTCTCCTTAAGTAAGCGTGAGCCAGTTCAATCCCTGTCCCGAGGCTCGGAGTAGAAATCTCGAAAACGGCTCCGTCTATATCCCCTTCAATAAACTCGATAAGCCTGTTACGGATAAATCTTGATCTTTCAAAACCTGATGGCGGGGTGGGGCCGATCGCTTTTTCCTGCAATGCAATTATTTCCTCTATTGTTCCGCCCGTGGTATGTTCAGTGCATATGGTTGCGCTTAAATCTTTGAGTGTCGAAAGGATATGCTTGTAAACTACTCTTCTCTCACCGAACTCCTTATGCGCCTGTATGGCAGCACCAAAAAATATTTTCATGGTTTTATCTCTCTGAGAATTTTTATCTTTAAGAAGCTTTCCTTTTTTCCTCTACTGCCATGGTAAGAAGCTGTCTTATTACTGCTGATCTTGTGTTACCCTGAAGCTTAGCGATTTTTTCTATTTCCAATGCAAGCCATGAGGGGATATCAATCGGAGGAAGTATTGTATTATATCTATATAATAATGCCATAATAAAACCATAAATTACTCTAATTTACCTTTTAACTTACGGAGATTATTGAAGAATGACCATACACATAGGGTTTGACTGGCTACCGGTTGGGGAAGGGAAAATAGCCGAAGCTTTATGCCTCAAAAGGCTCTTGATATCCTTGTCCCAAAATAATATATTGCGTTATAAAGATATCTGTTCGTTTGTACCGGTTCCGGCAATCAGTTAGTAATAGCGGTCAAGGAGGGACTATTTAACCTTTGGGAAAGGAGATCTCCCATGTATAAGGTTTTAACAGGCTTACTTGTTCTTCTTTTTGCATTTTTAATTGGGTGCTCGAGCGGTCTTCTTTAATAATTATGAATGTTTCAAAGGTACATAAATATACGATTACTCTCTTGATACTTTTTTTGCCCCAGGCAGGTTGGGCTGATTCCGGGGGCCGGGGAAAGGCATCCCTGAACAGATATTTCGAGATAGACAAATACCATATATCTAAAGAGGTGCTTTCCTCTTTCTCTCACAGATGTGTAGGATCTGAGGAAGGAGAAGATGCGCCCGGTGCGGATGGCTTATTTCAGAAAGACCCGGATTTGAACCTCTTGCAGACCGAAAAACCTCTGCTCGTCGACGTGGACTCAAAAGATGTATACATAATGATACAGCAGAGGCCGCCGCAGGGAGTCTGTGCCGATATTAGACAGGGGTATGCAAAGATCTCCCTGGAAAAGGATACCGTGAGGTTTATCGAGCCCTTTACTTATGAAGAGATGGACGCGGTCTTCATGGCGAACGGCGGGACGAAAGGTGATCTCATAGCCGTTACAAGGGTGCCGCAGATCCTATTGAACGCTTTGGTAGAATTCAAAAGCAAAGATAAACAGGTTTCAGGATACGAGGTCATAGTGCCATTCGGGAAGACGTTCCCATACGATATCATGCCGATTGAGGCTGCTTTCGTCCTTCCCGGAGGCAACAATGCCGTTTTAGTGAAGAACAGAAGCACCGAGTACTGGGAACTCTATTATTTCGATAGAGATATGTCCCCGATAGATTTTTATGGTAAGGACGGGTCGCCTCTAATGCCCCGGAATCCTCGTCCCGACAAATGGAAGGATATACCGGAAGGCAATACCCTTGATGTGCTTTTTAAGCATAATGAGATATACCCCTTCGGAATTATGAAAGAAGAAGAATACTCGGGATTTTTAAGGACAGGCGGATTCAAGTACTTTAAAAAACTTGTTAAGAGGATACATATTGAGGACTATCCCACCGGGGGGCTAAGGGAGGATATGTGGAAAAGCTCGGTATTGGGATACGATGATCTGCTTGAGGAATACCATACGCTAAACGGCCTTCTAAAGGAAACAGGCGATGGAGATGAGAGAGATTCATTGATGATTGAAGAGCGGGAACTCATAGAAGAGCTTTTCTGGTCAGGCGTCAACAAGACAAGCACCGGGATCCTGGTCGACCGTGATAAGTGGGGCAATGTTTACGTCCATTCTTCGATTAGCCCCGTGACCGTAGTCTATGATAAGTCTGGAAATTTCGCAAAGTATGTTTACAATCGTTCGGACGACGGGCTAGCATGCCTGCTCGGTGAGAATATTTCAAATGGATGCGACAGAAAAGCTGAATTCAATGAATTGAAGATGCGCCTGAAAAAGATGATGGAGGATCACATATCCGTTACCGGCCGTGAATCCATGGAGGCGTTCGGGGCAAGATGGGAGTTCTACGACGGTCTGTCGGTCAACAGTAACGGGCACGCAATAAGGACCAAAAAGACGGAAGCAGGCCGCGTGTTCGAGATTTTCGACCCCAATGGCGATCAGATAGTCGCAGACATAAACCTCGGCGACATAGATATTCTCGCCAATACAGGAGATCCTCAGGAGAGGTTCTACTTCGTCCGCACCATAGATGATGAGCCGGAAAACCTCTGGAACCAACCCTCATATGAGATACTCGCGGCGAAACTGCGCGGCGATTACCGAAACCAGCACCGCCCTCGAGGCCTGCGACGAGGCGGTGGACGTCACCTTCTCGGGCAC
>CAYYBZ010000222.1:1002-4430 GCA_964470285.1 uncultured Oligoflexia bacterium | reverse complement strand
AGGCAACAAAGAAGCCTTCCGCATCCACCGGAAACTTTCTGAGGATTGAGCGCAAGATTTTGAACTTTAGCCATTTTTATTGAAACGGGAGCAAATGCTCTTAAAAAACTCGAGCAGCAGAATTCCTTTCCGCATATGCCCATACCTCCGGTCATTTTTGCTTCGTCCCTGACACCGATCTGAATCATTTCGATTTTTGTATGAAGTTCCTGAGCCAGAATCTTTACAAGTTCCCTGAAATCAACGCGGCCTTCGGAGGAAAAATAAAAAGCCGCCTTTCCCCCGCCAAGAGTAAACTGAACCTTAATCAGTTTCATCGGAAGGTTCATGTCCGTGATTTTTTTAATGCAGATATCAAAGGCATTTTTTTCTTTTTCAACATTTCTTTCGAGTTGTCTGTGATCGGTGTCGGTTGCGTAGCGAACAACCTTGGGAAGGCTTTCACCTTTATTAAGGGTGATTTCTTCCGGGTCGGTTACAACGGTTCCGACGCTTAAGCCTCTTTCGGTTTCGCAAACGACCGAGTCATTCTTTTTTAAATCCATTTTACCGCTGTTACAGCTGAAAAGTTTTCCGGCTTTGCAGTATTGAACCAGAACACGCTTTACAACAAATTCGTTTGGGGATTTTTTGTTATTATCGGTTTTTGTAGCTTCCATAAGATATATTTAAAAACATATTATCAAGGGCTATTTTTGCATTGGCATTACTGTGAAAAATCGCATTTCTTGTAGAATATATTAAAGCCGAGTCATCAAATATCTTCCTTAAAGATAAAGCTTTTACCATAAATTCAAGCAGTTTTACAATGTCTGAATTAAAAAGCCTCCCGCGGGGAAGATCTTTTTTGATGCTTATCATGTCTCTGTTTAAAAAGAGCAGGGCATCAAATACTTCTTCAAGGTAATCAGAGTGGTTTTCCATAATGAATTCGGAAAGTTCTATAGGATCGAGAAAGTTTGAATCCGCCGACTCAAAGAGCTTCATTATGCTGTTTCGAATATCGAGATAATTACCGGATACAAGGCTCAGCGCTTTACCTGCCGATCCTTCGCTAAGTTTCATCACGGCATCGATGTTTTCAAAAACACTTTCCTCGCTTAATATTTCCCTTATGCAGTCATCAGAGAGCGGATTAAATTTTATAAGGGCGCACCTCGAGAGAATTGTCGGCTGTATGGTTCTTATATTCGATGTGACAAGAATAATAATAGCGTTTGGAGGCGGCTCCTCAAGTGTTTTTAAAAGCGCATTTGAGGAATGAATATTTAGTTTTTCAGCATCGTCTATTATGCTGATTTTGAACCGGCCTTCCATAGGGGCATATCTCATAGTTAAAATCAGATTTCTGATTTGATCTATGGATATTGATTTCTTGCCCTCCAGGGGTTGCGTTACTGTTAAATCGGGATGATTACACTTGTCGGATTTAAGGCAAGACGGGCATCCCGGGCAGTTTTCGTCCCCGTTTAAACAGTTGACATATCTTGCGAACCCAAGCGCGGTCCTAAACTTGCCGATACCTGAAATTCCATAGAATATGAACGCGTGAGGTATTCGCGAACTTTCTACGTAACGTTTTAACTGATTAACGGCCTTTTGCTGACCTTTTATTTTTTTTAAACTCATTAAGAACTATTTTCCTGACTTGAATCGATATACTTTCGATATCCTGCCGTGCATTAATAACTTTTATTCTTTTCTTATGCTTTTTTGCAAGGCGTAAATATGTTTTTCTTACTTTTTCATGAAATTTAAGGCTTTCCTCTTCAAAGCGGGATTCCCTGTTTTTATGGCTGATCCTTTTAAGTCTTGTCAGTGATCTTTTAAGACCTTCCTTGGCAGGGAGGTCGAAAAGAACGGTTAAATCGGGGTGTATTCCCTTTGTTGCCAGAGCATTGATTCTCTGCAGGTACTTAACGTCAAGATTTCTTCCGCCTCCCTGATAGGCAAGGGTAGCATCTGTAAAGCGGTCGCAAAGTACATGTTTATTCAAATCGAGATTTTTCTTAATTACGTCTTTGACATGTTCGCATCTGGCGGCAAGCATAATACATGCTTCTGTAAAGGGTTCCAGGTTTTTAAATTTTGGGACAAGTATCAGCTTTCTAAGGGCGTTTCCAAAGGCCGTTCCTCCCGGTTCCCTGGTCAAAATATGTTTTATACCCGATGAGTTAAGATGCTTTGACAGAAGTTTGATTTGTGTGGTTTTACCTGAGCCTTCTATTCCTTCAAATGTTATAAAAAGGGCCATGACTTGCCTCGGATTATTATAATAACATTCGAATATATACAGAAGAATACCCCATATATCAAGAAGAGGTATTCGTTCTTTTCTAAAATTCTAAAAGTAAACGAATATTTTTCCTATCGTATGCAATGGCTGGTAGTTACAAGAGGCAGGTAGCCCTCATTTTGAAGTTCACCAAGAATTTTGTCGAAACTTTTTTCGCTTATTGCCGGTCCGATGCAGATTCTATAGGTTGGATTATTTTTAAGATGAACCTTGAAGATAAAAGTGTCCTTATAATTCCTTATAAGTTTGTTTTTAAGCAAAATGGCGTTGTCCCGGTCTTCGAAAGCCGCAACCTGGATATAATATCTTGCAAGATTTAATTCGCTGACCGGATTATAATCTGAAAGAAATGATACCCTTACTTTTGCCGTTCCTGTTGCCGTCATTGAGATTCTTTTTGCGGCTGCGTAGGACAGATCAATAATTCTTCCCTTTACAAAAGGGCCCCTGTCATTGATTCTTACCTTTACTTGCCTTCCGTTTTTCAGGTTTTTCACAATGGCAAATGATCCAAGCGGCGCATAGCGGTGGGCAGCGGTCAGTTTATACATGTTGTAAACTTCTCCGCTGGCTGTTTTTCTGCCGTGAAACTTTTTGCCGTACCATGAGGCCGTTCCCACCTGAAATTTTGAATTTCTTGCTTCGGGAGGCCTGAAACTGATGCATCCTATTTGGAGAAGAGCCATACTGAGAGCAAATATAAAGCATAATATATTGCTTTGAGCCATAATTTTGAGTGAGCTTAAAACAAACATTTTTTGAGGCCTTGTATTTATAATGATTTTATTATATTTTCGTTGCTATAAGAAAACAATGTTCTAGTGTAGATTGTTTATCGAGAGGTTCTAGAAAAAAGTGTTAAAGTACAAGGTGGTTGAGCTAAGCACGGTTACTGACGAAGAAATTGAAACCGCACTTAATACATGGACATCCAAAGGGTATATTTTTGAAACAATGCAGTTTGCGATGAGGGACTCTTCAAAAAGGCCTGCAATGGCTTTTTTGATATTTACCGATAAAAACAAAAAAGACAATGCGTAGATTAATCAAAAGGGATTTTAAGGTAAACCGCTTTGTTGCCAAAGGCATAGATTATTTTATCGCCACATTTGTGCTTGTCTGCCTTATTTAT
>CAYYBZ010000222.1:0-992 GCA_964470285.1 uncultured Oligoflexia bacterium | reverse complement strand
ATAGCCTATCTGCTTATAGCAGACGGCTTTTCAAACGGTCAGAGCGTCGGGAAGAAGCTTGTGGGCCTAAAGGTTCTGGCTTACAGGGGTGATGAAGTGCAAAAGTGTTCCTTTAAGCATTCCATACTCAGAAATATAGTTATAATTCCCATTCTTTTTTCTCAAATATTTATTCTTGGAATCATCTTTTTGATTGTCGGTTTACTGCTTATCTCGGTTGAGGCATATTTCATTTATTTTGACGATGACGGAAGACGAATCGGCGATGTTCTTGCAGGAACAAAAGTTCAGGAAATTGTCCAGGAAGTTCCCAAGCCCGAGTAACTGCGAACCTTTCAAACTTTTCTAAAGCGAAACTTTTTGCAACAAAAACGCAAATTTTTACGGATATTAAATTTTAACAGGCAAGGTACAAGTCTCAATCGAATACATAAGTATTAGATATGTAAGTATTATTTGCCTGAACAGGACTTTGGGTAATTTGGTATAAATGTTGCTTATATTCTAATTGGGGGAGACTCTGAGTGTCTCCACAGTAAAAAATATGAGTAACGATACAGATAAAAGAAAGTTTACAAGGCATCCGGCAAAGCTTGATATGAAATTCAGGTTTCATGGAAGTTTGAAGGAAGGAATCGTTCAGAACTTAAGTCTCGGTGGAATGCTTTTCAGAACCAAAACACCGATTTTTGTAAATTCTCCAATCGAATTTATTATCGATTTACCGATAGGCGAGAAGCTTAAAAGGTGCATCCTTCATGGAAAAGTTCTGAGAGTAAGGGAAGATCCTTACGGTTTCTGGCCTGAAATAGGGTGTCAGTTTGCATACAGCTCCGCAAGGAGCCTTTCAATGCTTACTGAATTTTTTACCAAAGGCAGACCGATAGAACTCAAAGTTGCAAAAGAAAAGCATAGCAAAGAGGACGACGGATTCAAATTTAAAGATCCGAGAAGGCCGACGTGGTGGACTCATCCCGGTACATCCCTTTCAA
>CAYYBZ010000221.1:0-4441 GCA_964470285.1 uncultured Oligoflexia bacterium | reverse complement strand
CAGGCTAGTCAACTTAGTTAATCCCGAAAGGGGTGAAACATCGGTGATCTGATTATTTCTTAAAAGTAAAATTATTAGATTATAGAGATGTTCAATGCCCTTAAGATTGGTAATACCCTTACTGGAACAGTCTAACGCTGAAGTAAATTCATCTGCATAAGTTAAGCCTTCTGTAAGTTCAACACATTCTTTAAGATTATTATCCATAAAAGGAATATCCACAATTGCAAGTCTGGGGGTCTTTACAGCTTTCTCTGAGCTGTGTCCGCTCTCTTCTTCTCCTTTTGTTGCAGTAACACGGTATATGTAATCTGTATACGCGATAACGCTTTTATCTGAATAAGAGGTTTCTATAAAAGATTCTAGAAGTTTGAACTCAACCACCTCACCCAAAACACCTTTGGCACGATAAATGTTATAGCCCTCCGCACCTTCAACAGGACTCCACTGTAGATCGACCTGATCATAGTTTACGGCATCAGCCGATAAATCAGTTGGGGCTGAGATCGTAGAATTCGGTGGGGTCTTTACAGCTTTCTCTGAGCTGTGTCCGCTCTCTTCTTCTCCTTTTGTTGCAGTAACACGGTATATGTAATCTGTATACGCGATAACGCTTTTATCTGAATAAGAGGTTTCTATAAAAGATTCTAGAAGTTTGAACTCAACCACCTCACCCAAAACACCTTTGGCACGATAAATGTTATAGCCCTCCGCACCTTCAACAGGACTCCACTGTAGATCGACCTGATCATAGTTTACGGCATCAGCCGATAAATCAGTTGGGGCTGAGATCGTAGAATTCGGTGGGGTATATATTTCATTTTCATTAATATCCACATTGCCTTTTCCGCAACCGGACGTAATCAACACGGTTAGAAAGAATATCGAAAGAATCAAACGAAATTTCATGGTCTTCCTCCTTGCTTTGAGCATTATCTTTTTGATATAGCATAAAGTATGCCAATACTAACGCATTGATATTATTTGTTTATTGGGAAAGATTTGATCCTTATTTAGGCGATTTCTTGAAGTTTTTTCGTAGGTAGGTTGGCGTTTATTTTACAGCGTTGTAGAAATCCGGGAGAAGTTCATTCATTCTCTTTCGAAAGATGTATTTCATTATTTATTTAAGATTATGAGGGAGGAAAAGAGATGGATAAAGCAGTGTACGGCGTACTTTTTTAATCCGTTCGGTTGATTCGGGGTCATTGATTAAAAAACGCGCCGTCCCCGAAACGAACCCCTTCCATTTCATTTCAGGGGTAACTGCCACTAATTTAAATATCAATTTTGGTCAACCATAGATCTGCTTTTCTGATTTGCGTGCCGTTTGGATATGTTTTTTCTCTTTTAATTTCCTGGACCAGTTGAATTTTTGGAATATTCTTGAAAGTTTTTTTAAAAAACCTGAAGGAGGAACTTGGTTTTTCATCTGATAATTTAACCTCAATCATCATGTGAGGCTTTTCATTAATTACAAGGAGAAAGTCTATTTCTTCTCCATCTTTAGTTCTAAGGAAATGCAATTTGCTTTCTTCGCCTATACAGTCTTGCCTGAAGTGCAGTTCTTTAAGAAGAGCACAAGCTACAAGGTTCTCAAGTTTGGTTCCCCTGTTTCCCAGTACCTGTCCTGTGTCATAAAAGTAGATCTTTGGAGCTTTTAATACGGCTCTTGCAACATTTTTATGAAATGGTAATACTTTAAAAATTACGTACATGTTTTCAAGTAAAGTGATCCATTTCTTTACTGTTTTGTCGCTGCACTGTAGATCTCTGGCTAAGGAGCTATAGGAAATAGTACTTCCGACGCTCTTCCTGAGCAGCTGAATGAGAGTTTCAATTGATGTTATTTCTCTTACGTTCTCAAGATCAATCAAATCCTGTTTTAATATTATATCTAAATGGGTTTTCTTCCACCTTTTGTAATATTTGCTGCTGCCCTTTAAATATGGTTCAGGGAAACCGCCTACCTCAAGCAGCATATTCATAACTTGAGTTATGTTTTTAGGTTTTAGCTGTTTTTCAATTTCTTTCATATCCAACGGATGAAGACGGTATGCAAAGAAACGTCCCGCCAAAGAATCACCCGCTTTTCTGTGCAGATCCAACCTTGCGCTTCCTGTAACAACGATATGGGGCTTTAGCCCTTCGGTGTCATAAATGCCTTTCAACCAGGTTTTCCAGTTTTTCATTTTATGAAGTTCATCGAATACGACGAGTTTTTTATTTCTATCCCAGGTTTTTTCGTTAAAAGCCAATCGGTGTTCAGAATTGTCAAAATTCAGATAATCAAAAGATTTGTTCAGCATTTTCGCTAGCGTGGTCTTGCCGCTTTGCCTGGGACCTGAGAGGAGTATAATTTTCTGTGGCATATCTCTGACTATGTGTTTTTCCAGTGTTCTGTCCATATTGTCAATTTCGCATAGAAATCCGAAAAAGTCAAGGCTATATCGGATAGTAGTCCGAAAAAGTCAAAAGAAAAAATAGCTTTCTTTTTATCTCTTCTTTAAAAAAACTAATTATATCTTCTGATTGATAGAGATCTTTGTGAAACAAAAATAAGCTCAACTATATTTTTGCTGGTAGTGTGTAGTGTACGACGTTACTTTTAGAACTTCTCTTAAGTGATTGCAATCAGCTTACTCTCGATTGGGTGGTACTAAAAGTAACGGCGTACTTTTTTTATTATAAAAACTCTAAGTTTGTTACTTCAAAGTCTCTCTGAAGGCTTCTACAGCATATTTCATCCCAATAGCACTCATAGGGTTACGGTTGAGGTTCCTGCCGATATCTGCAAAATCAAGATTACCCCTTAGGCTGCGTGTGTAAATGAAGCTTTCATATTGCAGAATCAAATCGTTCATTGAGCCGATAACGCTTCTATCGGTTGATTTACCGTACTTAAACTCCTTGCAAATGGACATGACTTTTTCTATTTCATCAGAAGTAAAATTTTCATTCTTAAGTGTCTCAATCAATCCGTTAATAAATAATTCATGAAGGTTTTTAATCTGTTGCCTTTTTACATCGCGAACAACGAAAGAAAAAAGAGTATTGGTGTTCGTAAAAAGCAGGCACTTTCTCCTGTTATAAAAGAAAAGGCGTGCGTACCAAGTACTCAATGAAATATCTTTAATATTTTTAGTATCTATCAAATGGGACTTACTAAGCCCCATTTCTTTCATCAGTTTTGCTGAACAGCAGATTAGCATAGTGGTTTAATAATACATCTCTGCCGTCTTGAGCAAGAAATAATAATGTGCAGCGCAAAAAAATAGCGGGCTTTGAGCCTGCTTTTTTGCATAGTCGATATGAAGGGGATTCTCACCGGTCTACACTGAGAAACTTCCTAGAAATACTTTGGACGCAAACCTTTCAATAATTAATATGTTTTCATTTAAAAGTCTGAGCTAAGCCTGGCAAAGCCGGCGGAACCTGCAGTACGTTTTTACGCTAGGTTTTGCTTTCAATGACCGAGAACCTTCGGATCCGGGTCCTCATTCTCCTCCTCCGTAAGTCTTCGAAGAGGGTAAAAATCTTCAAGCTGCTGGCTTGAGATTTTTACGAGTCAGGTAGTCTTTGGGATTCTCACCGGCGGAACCTTCGGTACGTTTTTACGTCAACTTCTACTTCCACACGAGGAGAACCTCCGGTTCCGGTGGTCTCACACTCCTCCTCCGTATGGGCTCTTTGAGCCCATACGGAGGAGGAGGGATTCGAACCCCCGGTACCCGGTTTAGGGGTACAACGGTTTTCAAGACCGCCGCTTTCAACCACTCAGCCACTCCTCCGTAAACATTACTCCGTAATGTTTACGGAGCAACATTTTTATTGGAGGCCGTTTAAGCCCGCATGAAGCTATTCGCATCATTTATATTTTCACCGCAGGCTTAAACATGCCTCCAAACCTCGCGCAAACCGCTGAGTGAATCAGACGGTTTGCTTTAAAAGAATATTTCAATGACCTGCGCACCCTCACGAATGAATCGTTCGGGTGCTTTATTTGACATTTTTAAAGAACCTAAAAGTTATCGATTTTTGTTATCTTCTCCATTCCACCCATAAAATGTTTTAACGCTTCGGGAATTACGACATTGCCCTCTTCGTCCTGATAATTTTCAAGAATTGCAATAAGCGTTCTTCCTATTGCCAGTCCGGATCCGTTCAAAGTATGAACAAATCTGGGTTTTCCTCCCCCAGCAGGTTTGTATCTTATGTTCGCTCTTCTTGCCTGAAAATCTTCAAAGTTTGAACAAGATGATATCTCTCTATACCTTTGCTGACCCGGAAGCCAGACCTCTATATCATAACATTTACTTGCTGCAAACCCTATATCCGCAGAACAAAGAGAAACCACCCTATATGGGAGACCAAGTTTTTGAAGAATCAGCTCTGCATCATTTAAAAGTCCTTCATGCTCATCATAAGAAGTTTCCGGTTT
>CAYYBZ010000220.1:0-4465 GCA_964470285.1 uncultured Oligoflexia bacterium | reverse complement strand
ATGCCTGGTACAAAACAATTTGGGATGCACTAATGCCGGAGGATACGATCTTATTGCAGCATGTTCCGGTTTCGTATTCGGCATGTCAACTGCCACCCAGTTTATACAAACAGGCAAATATAAAAAAGTCATGGTAATCGGTGTCGACATCATGTCTTCTATCACCGATTATACCGATCGCGATACATGCGTTCTTTTCGGAGACGGCGCAGGAGCAATTATGCTTGAACCGATTGAAGATGAAAATTTGGGGATTATCGATTTTAAGATGAGACTTGACGGAACGGGAGCAGAATTCTTATATATGCCCGGCGGCGGAAGCCTTAACCCGCCTACACATGAAACCGTTGACAAGAAAATGCATTTTATACATTCTCAGGGAAGACAAGTTTATAAATTTGCGGTTTCTGAAATGGCCAATGTATCGATAGATTTACTTAAAGAAAACGGATTTAAAATGGAAGAGCTTGATATTTTTGTTCCCCATCAGGCCAATCTAAGAATAATAGAATCATGCGCCAAAAGAATGAAACTGCCTAAAGAAAAAGTAATTATAAACATAGAAAAATATGCAAATACAACTTCGGCGACAATTCCTTCGTGCCTTGCCGACGGAGTCGAAGACGGAAGAATAACCAAGGGGAAACTTGTGAGCTGCGCAAGCTTCGGCGCCGGGTTCACATGGGGATCGACGCTTATGAGATGGTGTTACTAGAACTTTCTTCGCCAGACTTCGTGCGCTACATGGCCTTTTTTCCTGTAAAGCGTTCCTGCGGGATTATCTATTCCGTAATCTTCGGCCAGTTTTCTTATTATTGCGGCTATGCCCGAAGCTTCCCTTATGTAAATTCCGTGATGTTCAGAGGTCAGAAGTCTTGAAGTAACGTGAATAAAGAGATTTTCTATTCCTGAAATAACTTTATACATTTCATCATAATAAGCGGTTGTAGATATCATGCTGATTCGATGTGTTGAGGATGCTAACTTAAGTTCCGTATCAACTGCAAAATATTTTCCTATGCCTTCGTTTAAGCGGTTGATTGTAATAACCGTAAGTTTAATAATCTCAAAAAAATTGTCCTGAAGACCCATCTCAAGATTATTCTGGGCCTGAGACCTTATATAGTAAGGCATACCGCCTGTCATTTTCAAAACCAAAAGATAGGCCTCCAGCAAATAATCTTCATAGTTCTTACTCGACATCCGCAACTTTTCAACTCTTGTAAGCAAAGCAAAAGTACCATCAACAAGCTCCTTAGCCAAATCATCATAGACAACCGGCTTACTCCATGCCGGAGCGGCTTCAAGACCAAGCAATTCAAAAAATCCGGATGCACGGGTAACGCTAAGTTCATCTTTCATAATCGGAGGGTAAATTACGCCCAACCCTGAACCGTATCCGATTGCCATAATTCCGGAAAGAGGCACTGCTATTTTTTTTTCCGCATATTCAACAACTGTTTTTCTTAAGCTTTTATCAACCGGTAAAAAGGCACCTTGAACCAGAGGTTTTATGGCTTTTGAAACATATTTATTCGCATGAACATTTATAGGAAAAAGCGAAATGAAAAATACGATTATTAATTTTCTAAAATTCAACATTTCCCTCTTAAGCATTGTCAGCCTAGATAACATAACGCGTTAGCTCTGTCAATTAGCTGAATTCTTTAATTTTTAATCTTTGCATAATTATAATTATTTAATTTTATTGACTTTTTTACGATCACATTTGAAAAAATTGCCAAACATTTAAGTTTATTATATATATCTGCGGTTTCACTAAACGGAGGTTTGTAAAATGATTATCGGGATTCCAAAAGAAATAAAAATACATGAATACAGGGTTGGAATGATTCCATCGGGAGTTAAGACGTTCATAGACATGGGAGCAAAGGTTGTCGTAGAAAAAAATGCAGGTGTAGGCTCAGGCTTTGAAGATTCAGAATATCAAAGCATCGGAGCAAAAATATTGAGTACAAAAAAGGAAGTTTACGATCAGGCCGACATGATAATCAAGGTAAAAGAACCCATAAGTGAAGAATTTGAGCTTATGAAACCGCAGCAGGTTATTTACACATACCTTCATCTGGCAGTCGCCAAAGAACTTGCACAGGTATTTGTCGATAAAAAGATAACCGCAATTGCGTATGAAACGATTGAAGAAGAAGACGGATCCCTTCCTCTTTTGGTTCCGATGAGCGAAGTTGCAGGTAAGCTTGCCCCGCAATTCGGCGCAACCTATCTTCAGAAAAATAACGGAGGGAAAGGCGTTCTTCCGGGTGGAGTTCCCGGTGTAAGAAGAGGAAAGGTTACTGTTATAGGAGGCGGTATCGTGGGATTAAACGCCACCAAAATTGCCGTGGGACTGGGTGCAAGAGTTACCGTACTCGACATTGATCCTCAAAGGCTTCAGTATTTTGACGATATTTTCTCATCAAAAGTAACGACCATGATGAGCAATCCCGAAAACATAGAAAAATCCGTTATTACATCAGATCTTGTCGTCGGCGCGGTTCTTATTACAGGAGCAAAAGCACCTAAACTGGTAACAAAAGAAATGGTATCCAAAATGGAAAAAGGTTCGGTTATTGTTGACGTTGCAGTCGACCAGGGCGGATGCATTGAAACCGTTAAACCGACAAACTATGACAACCCGACTTATGAGGTTGACGGAGTAATTCACTGCTGCGTGGCAAATATGCCGGGTGCCGTTGCCAAAACATCTACATACGCATTAACGAACGTAACCCTGGGTTATGCGAAAAAGCTCATACAGCACGGACCCATAAATGCCATTAAGAAATTTCCTTCAATTGCCAAGGGAGTAAACGCATACAAGGGCTGGATAACCTACGAAGCCGTAGCACAGGGGCTTGATATGAAATACAAGCCGCTTGAAGAGTTATTGTAGAAATAGTAAAAAAATGCTTTAAAGTGCGAAGAGTCCTTTTTCTTTCGCTTAAACCCGCTTAGGCTCGGATCAAGCACTCTTCGCATTTTATTTTTTTAACTAGATTAGATACAAAATTGCGATACTATTCTCTTCATGCGTAAACTTGAGGAAGCAGGAACATATAAAAAGCCGTGGAACAATCGCGTTAAAATTGCCCTGGTCTATCCTAATTTCTACCGAACAGGCATGTCCAGCCTGGGTTTTCAGCTTATATACAAACTTTTGAATGAAAAATCTTTCATTACATGTGAAAGAGTTTTTTTACCCGAAAAAACCTCAAAAATCCTTTCTCTGGAAAACGGCAAAAGACTTTCTGATTTTGATTTTGTTCTTTTCTCGGTTTCTTATTCGGCAGACTTTATAAACGTACTTGATATCTTAAAAAAATCTTCAATCCCTCTTTTACGTGAAAAACGCATTTTACATTCAGGCCCGATACTTGGAGCCGGAGGAACGGGGATATATCTAAATCCCGAAACCCTGGCTTCCGTTTTTGATTTTTTTCATCTGGGCGAAGCGGAAAACTTTCTAAAAAAATTCGCGAAACTCTTAGATGAAAATTCAAAAGCCGTTAAAGACAGAGATTTTAAATGAAATCAGATATTTCAGGGGTGTTTATTTACCGGAAGAAATGGAAGTAATTCATAACAGAGACAACCTCGTAAAAAGTTATCACTTTAAATACCCCGAAATAAAAATTGAGAAGGATTATGTTAAAAATTTAAACTCCGTTCAATCACACTCCGCCCTTTTCAGTAAAAATGCCGAGTTCGGATCAATTTTTTTAGAAGAGATATCCAGAGGTTGTCCAAGGGGATGTCGTTTCTGCGCAATCGGATACATTGCAAAACCTTTTCGAGTAAAAAATCTTGCCCACCTTGGATTCATAAAAGAAAAACCCGAATATCGGGTAGGGCTTTTGGGCGCCGGGATTTGTGATCACCCGGATATAAAAAGCATATCTAATCAGATACTGGATCAGGGACAAACACTTTCCTACTCTTCATTTAGAGCCGACAGACTCGATAACGCAATAGGAGAAATTATCAAACGGGCCGGAGTGAAAACATTTACAATCGCTCCCGAAGCCGGATCCCAGAGGCTTAGGAATATCATCAATAAAAATATTTCAGAGCGGGACATCGTAAATGCTTCAAAAATTCTATCTCAATCAGGGGTAAATAAAATAAGGCTGTACTTTATGGTCGGGCTTCCCTTTGAATGTGCGCAAGATATTGAAGCAATACCCGAACTTTGCAAAACAATCACCGGACATTTAAAAAAAGCACATATTACGGCATCGATAAGTCCTTTTGTTCCTAAACCATTCACTCCCTTTCAGTGGATCGGCCTGAAAAACACCGTATATTTAAAAAACACTCTCAAAAGTCTTAAAAATGACCTTGGAAAACTCGGTATAAAAACAGAAACCGGCAACATAAAGGCCGCCCTGATAGACAATCTTTTCTCAAAGGGATCAAGGGTTGACGGAAACAACGTAATAAACATTTA
>CAYYBZ010000219.1:3311-4470 GCA_964470285.1 uncultured Oligoflexia bacterium | reverse complement strand
TAATTGTTTTCCTAAAGGTCTACCTCCTATTGTTAATTATACAGGCTCTGAACATATTAAATGTCATTATTTAGGATTGAAAATCTCTCCGGTTTACAGAGATCCCAAGACCGGAGATGTTTTTACACTAATTCTGCGTGAATTGCGTAAAAATTTATCCAGGGCACTTCACAGTTCATTTTTTGAATATTCCAAAATGAAAACGACTCACAGACCCCCTCATTATCATTCTCTGGGCAGGCGGGCTATGGTAAAAGCGGTATGGGAAGCCGACAGGGTTCTGGCAGATGTGTCCGAAAGTTTTGACTTCTTATTACAACTAACACCGGTGAATTCCGACAGAGCCTGGGAAAAGTTTAAAAAAAATAAATATGAGAAAAAACCGGTTTTTCACTACAGGCCGATGGTAGTCGATCCTCTTCTTCTTAAAAGAAAGCTATACAGATCTCCTGTTGAGCGAGTCGAAGATACCGCTCTTACGCAGATATTCAGGGAAAAAGTGGATGAACTTGACAGGCAAATTACACTCTTAAAGGATCGAAACACAAAACGTTTTGTGCATGAAAGCACACAGCTTTACGGCCCTTTAAAACAGGATATTATTGATTTAGCCGAGAGGTTGCTTAAGATTATTCCGCCACGGAGCAGGGATAATGCGGGAAAATGTACTGTTGATGCCCGCAAGTTTGCTTTAACTGCCGAAAAAGAAATAACTTATTACCGCTCTTTGTACCCTGAAATTAGCGCGACTGTAAACGTCAAAAACGATATTGTTAATCTAATGGTTTCAAAAGGATCTCTTCTTGTTAATTCCAATTTAAAAATTCCTCAGTCAAGATTGGATGCCCTTATACAACATGAAGTGGGTACGCATGTTCTTACCTACCATAACGGAAAGGCTCAGCGCCTCAAACTTCTAAGCACAGGACTTGCCGGTTACGACTCTTTGCAGGAGGGACTGGCTGTTCTGGCTGAATACCTTGTGGGAGGTTTGAGTAAACCCAGATTAAGATTGCTGGCTGCCCGGGTTATGTCGGCACACTGCCTATTGGATGGAGCCGATTTTGTAGAAACATTCAGGAAATTAACTGCTAAATATATTGTAGATTATGCGACTGCCTTTAACATAACCATGAGAACATTTAGAGGTGGAGGATTA
>CAYYBZ010000219.1:0-3301 GCA_964470285.1 uncultured Oligoflexia bacterium | reverse complement strand
TAAAGATACCGTATATTTACATGGGCTTCGTGAGATTTTGGATTATATTGCGGACAAGGGAGAATTAGGTCCTCTTTTCATAGGGAAAATAGGATTAAATCATGTACCAATTGTCAGTGAGTTGATGTATAGGGGAGTACTTAAAGAACCGCCTCTAAAACCCAGATATATGGAAAGACCCGATGTTTTAAGAAGACTGGAAAATCTGAAAAGCGGAATGACGGTTTTGGATCTAATTAAAGGGAGAAAATTATGAAATTGGGTTTTATTGTTAATGAAGTTAAAACCGAGGAACCCGGTTTTACTACAATACGCCTGGCCTGTGAGGCCGCAAACCAGGGACACGAGGTTTATCTTATGGGAGTAGGTGATCTTTCCTACGATACGGATGAATATGTCAGGGCCAGGGCTACTACGGTTCAAAAAAAGAAATTTAAGTCAAATGAATCATTTTTTACTGAACTTAACGGCAAACATGCTGTTCAGGAGCGTATTACAGTAGATGATCTGGATGTTTTGATGTTAAGAAATGTCCCTTCGGATGATTTTATTAAAAGACCATGGGCATCGAATATAGCCTGTGAGTTTGCGAGACTGGCGACTCGTAGAGGAGTAATAGTAGTAAACGACCCAAACGGACTTTCAAAGGCCTCCAGCAAGATGTATTTCCAGCTTTTTCCCGAAGAGGTAAGGCCAAGGACACTGATAACCAGAAGTAATGACGATATAAAGTCATTTGCAAAGGAAGAGGGAACGATAGTGCTTAAACCGCTTCAGGGTTCTGGCGGGGCAAGCGTTTTTCTGGTACGTCCTGAGGATATTTCAAATCTCAATCAGATGATTGATGCCGTCAGCCGTGACGGCTATGTTATAGCGCAACAATACCTTTCGGAAGCTCAAGAGGGCGATACAAGGCTCTTTTTAATGAACGGAAGACCTCTTAGAGTCAAAGGTAAATATGCGGCCTTTAGAAGGGTTCGCCAGGGTGGAGACATGCGCTCAAATATTCATGCAGGAGGAAAGCTTGCAGAGGCTCAAATTACCGATATGGATTTAAGGATAGCTGAAATAGTAAGACCCAAGCTGGTTCAGGACGGTATGTTTCTCGTAGGCCTTGATATAGTTGGCGATAAACTGATGGAGATCAATGTGTTCAGTCCGGGTGGTCTTGGAAGCGCATACAAGTTTACAAAGATTAATTTCAGCAGATATGTTGTAGAGGCGCTGAGCAGAAAAGTTCAGTATATGGAATTTTATGGCCGGAATTTCAATAATATTGATATGTGTACCTTATAATATTTTGAAATAGCTATGTGAGGGGACTTTGTCCAGAGAAGTAGAATCGAAGAACACATGGGAAATTATTCGCGAGCTCATTTCCGGGGGAAATATCCGTGAATTAATTAATTACCTTTATCGCCTTGGACCTCAGGAAACGGCGCGTGCCATATCAAGGCTCGAAAAAGACGAGCAGACTCAGCTGCTCCTTATGCTGGATGCCGATGAAGCCGCGGAGATTATAGATGATGTGCCCCTGATGAAGGCTGCTGAATTAATCGAAAATCTAAGCCCTGAAAAAGCTGCGGCTATTGTCGAAGAGATGCCGACTGATTATCAGGTAGATTTGTTGTCTCAGTTAAAACACGAAGATGCTGCAAATGTTCTTGAACAGATGTCCGAAGAAGATGCTCATAAAATTAAGAATTTAATTTCATATCCGCCTGAAACGGCAGGCGGGTTAATGATAGACGAATTTCTGACTTTTCGTCCGGATCAAAAGGTTAAAGATGTGATAATCGATTTAAAGGAAAATCAAAAGAAGTATGCAGAGTACAACGTTCAATACCTTTATCTGGCAGATCAAGGAGGTGTGTTAAAGGGTTTATCACGCATTCGCGATCTTTTGTTTCAATCTCATGATTCTGCGTTAAGTGAAAGTATGATTAAAAACCCGCATACTGTCGATCCATTGATGCCACTTGAAGGGCTCAATGAATTTTTTGACAGGTATCCTTTATATGGAGCTCCGGTTGTGGACGATAAAGGCAAGCTTCTCGGGGTAGTAAGGCGTGCGGATGTTGAGGAGGCGGTTTCGAACAAAGCCAATCAGCAGCTTTTAAAAATTCGCGGTATTATTGGAGGTGAAGAACTCAGTTCCATGCCTATTTTCAAGCGTTCGGGAAGGCGAATGGCATGGTTGAGTATAAATATTATTTTGAATGTGATTGCAGCAAGTGTTATTGCACTCTATCAGGAAACTTTGCAGGCATTAATTGTTCTTGCGGTGTTTCTTCCAATGATAAGCGATATGAGCGGCTGTTCAGGTAATCAGGCCGTAGGCGTAAGCGTAAGGGAATTGTCGCTTGGCCTTGTCAGGCCGCATGAGCTTGCTTTGGTTCTTTGGAAGGAAATGAGAGTCGGGATGCTAAACGGTCTTATGCTGGGTTTGCTTTTGGGCGGAATCGCCTATCTTTGGAAAGGAAACTTTTTCTTAAGCCTGGTTGTGGGAAGCTCTTTGGCAATCAATACTGTTGTATCAGTCTGCATAGGCGGATCTTTACCATTGATTCTGAAAAGATTAAAACTTGACCCTGCGCTTGTATCAGGCCCCATACTTACAACAGTTACCGATATGTGCGGTTTTTTCTTTGTGTTGGGATTCGCCTCCGTTCTTATGGGTTTGGGTTTGCTGTGAGAATTAAGTGAATTCCCGGGAGATTTTATGAAATCTTTGCATGTTAAAAAATTTTTAAAAGAAGTAGAACTTTTTTCAGGCCTTAAAGAAGACGAGATAAATCAAGTATTTGAGCTGTTTGAAAGAAAAGTTTACGAAAAAAACAGACTTCTATTTAAGGAACACGCCTTAAGAAAAAACCTCTTTGTAATTTATTCAGGTGAAGTTGAGATACTTCAAAATGTAAGAGGTCAACTTAAGCGTATAATAGTTTTTGGAAAAGGGGATTATTTAGGCGAAGGTGCATTGCTGGATAATTATCCTCATTCTACAACTGCAAAAGCGCTAAAAAGATCCGAATTATTTTTGATGAATAAAGAGAAATTTGAAAAACTGCTTGATTCAAGTCCCCACACAGCGGGTAAAATAATTTCTGCCGTAGTAAAAATAATATCAAGAAGAACAAGGGAGCCCGGTAGTTTTGTACCTTCTGTCGGACTTCAGTATCTTTCAGGCAGAAAAAGGATGGAGCATGATCTTCTGGGTGAAAAGGAGGTTCCTTACGAGGCATATTACGGAATACAGACCTTAAGAGCGCTTGAAAACTTTCCAATAACAGGTGTTCCT
>CAYYBZ010000218.1:4174-4475 GCA_964470285.1 uncultured Oligoflexia bacterium | reverse complement strand
CCCCCTGCTGGAGAAAATAAGTAAACATGTCATGGATTCCGGGGGAAAAAGACTAAGACCTCTGCTACATCTTCTAAGTGCCAGATTTTGCGATCATGCAGGCACCGAAGTAATATCCGTAGCTTCTATTGTGGAGCTGACACATACTGCTACCCTGCTTCATGATGACGTAATAGACGCCTCTTTAACAAGAAGGGGGAAACCTTCGGCCAATGTTCTTTGGGGAAACAAGGCAAGCATACTTTCCGGAGACTACCTGTTCAGTCAATGCATAAAAGATCTTGTTGATCTGAATAATCCG
>CAYYBZ010000218.1:0-4164 GCA_964470285.1 uncultured Oligoflexia bacterium | reverse complement strand
TTTCCAAGGTTTTTAATGAACTATCCATTGGGGAGGTTCTTGAACTGGTTAACGAACATAACCTTGGAATCGATCTTGATGTATATTTTGAAATTATTGACAAGAAAACATCTTCTCTATTCAAGCTCTGTATGGAAGCCGGAACCCTTTACAATTCAAATAACCGGCATTTGACCAGAAAACTAAGCGCATTCGGAACAAATTTCGGCCTCACATTTCAGCTCATTGATGATTATCTCGATTATTTCGGCGACAATGAAAAAATGGGTAAACCCACAATGGGTGACCTTAAAGAAAAGAAAATTACATTCCCCCTTATTCACCTGAATATGCTATGCAATGAAAAAGAGAGGTCAAATCTCAAAGAAATATTTTACCAGTTGAACATCGAAGAAACGGAAGAACTATTTGTCAGAGGACTAATGGACAAGTACAATATCGGAAGTATCATCGTGAAACAGGCAAGGGAATATAATGAAAAAGCCTACTTAAACCTGAAAGACATCAAAGACTCTCCCTACAAGCAATCCCTTTTAGGCATACTTGAATACAACCTTTCCCGCGACCGTTAATTTGATCAATTTCGAAGTTTAAAAAAATTCCACGTATCGCTTTGCGTAGCAGCAGCGGTGAGCAAGCGGGGTCCCCACAAAGATAATAGGGTGTGGTCAGCCTCAAATTAGAAACTAATTTGAGGCTGATGCTTCGACGTGTTTGAGCGTAAGCGAGTTGTCGAAGCAAACGCACTATTATCTTATGTGGGCCGCGTGTGAAGCACAAGAGCGAAGTAAAGCGATACGTGGAATTTTTTTAAACTTCGAAAGCTATAAAAATAAAAAAGGGGAACATTAATAAAATGTTCCCCTTTAGATTTCTTACAAAGAAAGCATTAACTTTCGATTCTGTCTATGGCCCTTCTTAAAGATTTCTTGAAAAGTTCTTCGGGCGGTGATTCTACAAACCCGTGTTCCTGTAAATGATCAAACATTTCTCTGGCCTTTTGAATATCTCTTTGCGCTCTTTTATATATCTCATCCGCCGTAAGATTCTTTCTCGCAACATCATCCTTTATAGCCTGAAAACCGACGTCTTTGGCTACCTCCGGATAAATCTCGGCTTCATCCATTGTAGGAACGATGTAATCCGGATTAATTCCCTTTTTCTCCGCGCTTCTGGCAATTGAGTATGCTGCTTCAACAGCCATATTGTCGGTAATTTTCTTTGCCCTGACAATCAATGACCCTTTTAAAATACCGGGGAATCCCAGAGAATTGTTAACCTGATTTGGGAAATCGCCTCTGCCTGTTGCAACGATATATGCACCGGCTTCTTTTGCCGCATAAGGATAGATTTCAGGTTCAGGATTGGCACAGGCAAAAACGATAGGTTTGGATCCCATAGCCTTAATCCATCTGGGTTTAACAGTCGTAGGATCTGACTTCGACAGGGCAATGTATACATCGGCATTCCTGACGGCTTTTTCACAATCGTTTATACAATCTGGATTTGTCTGCTCGCAAAGCTCCCACTTTCTGTAAAATCTCTTATCTGCTTTTATGTCGTCTCTTTTCTTATTTAAAGTACCCTTTGAATCAAAGATTATCATTCTTGCAGGGTCCGCTCCCGCCTGAAGAATTAATCTTGCTATTGTAGTGTTTGAAGCGCCTGCTCCAAGCATTACAATTTTAACCTTCGATATGTCTTTATCGACAATCTTTAATGCATTAACCAAAGCCGCAAGCGTTACGCATCCAGTGCCCTGGGCATCGTCGTGCCATACAGGTATAGTGCACTGCTCTCTTAATTTATCCAAAACCCTGTAGCAGTTGGGCTGCGAAATATCTTCGAGATTTACAGCGCCGAAGCTGGGCTGAAGCATTTTAACGAACTCTATTATTTTGTCAGGGTCATGCACTCCTGCCTGGGTTCTGGAATCCATGCACAGAGCTACCCCATCAACACCGCCCAGATATTTCATCAGCATGGCTTTACCTTCCATAACTCCTAAACCGCCCGGAGGTGTCACATCACCGTCACCTAAAACCCTTGTAGAATCAGAAACAATAGCCACAAGATTACCGCGGTTAGTCAGCTCAAAAGATGAATCGTAATCGTCTCTGATTGATGTGGATATTTTTGAAACACCGGGCGTATACCAGACGTTAAACCAGTTAAAGCCGTAAAGACCGCATTTGGGTATTGTGGCAATTTTCCCACCGTAGAATTTATGCATATGAAATGCCATCTGCTTAAGAAAAACTGTTTTAGCCCTTGCTAACTGATTTTGAGTGAAATGCTTCGGGAAAATCTCATCTAAGTTGCTGAGTGTTAGATCAATTCCTCCCTTTTTCTTTTTCATTTTAGTATTCCTTTCACTTTTAGTTGTGCTGGTTGTAGTAGCCATTTTAATGTCTCCTATAAACATTTTAATATTATAAAATAAGGGCAGTTAAGTTATCACCAATATGCCTAAAAATAAAGGTTTTTCAGCAATTTAAGCCTCTAACGCTAAGCGTACTATTTGACCTGTTTTTTTAATACTTTAAACGAAGGGATCATTCATCGTCTTCGAGAATAGACATTATATTTTCTTCTTCTCTTTTAACGCTCTCAAGGCCGATTATTTCTCTTACATGTGGAAATTTCTTAAATATTTGATAAAGGCTTTCGGTATCTATTATGTAAACTGTTGAATCTTCAATGGCTTCAACGGTTGCGGATCTTGGTTTTCCGGTCAAAACAGCCATTTCACCTACTATGTGTCCTTCGGTCAGCCAGGCTACAACCTTTTCTGCCTGGCTGCCTTCCTTTTTTTGCATTACCTTGAATTTGCCGGATTTGCTAACGAAAAGGTAATCCCCCTTTTCTCCTTCACGGAAAACTACCGTTCCCTTTTTGAATTCTCTTTTTGAACCGTAATGATTAAGTATTTCGGTTCCGAAAAATCCCATCAATGCACGTTTTCTCGTTGAAAATTTTTTAAAGCCGTCATCCGTCATTGAATACCCTTTTGTTTTGCCTCGTTCCAGAGTTCTTCCATTTCAGCAAGACTGGTAAATCTTATATCCTTATTAAGTTTTTTTAAACCTTTTTCAATATGCATGAATCTTCTTTCAAATTTTGAGATTGTGCATCTTAAAGCGCTTTCAGGGTCAATTTTTAAAAACCTTGAAATATTCACTACCGTAAACAGTATATCCCCTATCTCTCTTTTAACCGAATCACATCCCGGCCTTTTTCTTCTTTTTAGTTCATTTTTAAGCTCAACGATTTCCTCTTCCAGCTTATCAAGAATTTCTTTCGATTTTTTCCAGTCAAAACCCACTCCGGCGGCTTTTTCAGTAGTGCGGTAAGCTCTTAAAAGTGCCGGCATCTTTTTCGGCACACCTTCAAGTACCGATTTCTTGCCCTCCTCTTTCTTCGTTCTTGCCCAGCTTAGAAGAACTTCATTTGAGTTTTTAGCTCTTTTAGCTCCCACTTTAAATACATGAGGATGCCTTCTTTGCATTTTTTCGTTTAGTGTCCTTAAAACATCCGCCAGCTGAAATTTTTCTTTTTCCTTTGCTATTTCCGCCTGAAAAAGAACCTGGAAAAAAAGATCCCCCAGCTCCTCTTTAATATCTTCGCTTTCCCCTGAATCAAGCGCCTCAACTACTTCGTACGCTTCTTCAATTACATATTTTTTCAAACTCTCCACCGTCTGTTCCCTGTCCCACGGACATCCTTTTTTAGAGCGCAGTTTATTCATTATACAAACTGATTTCTTAAATTCTTTTATAAGGTTTTTCATCAATTTCCTCCAGAAACTTTAATGAGTTTATTCTCTTACCGAGATTAAACTGAATGAAGTTTTTAACAATTCTGTAAAGTTCAGACTGTGCCTTTTGACTTGGAACAATTCTTTTGAGGAAATTGTCTCCGGCAGATATTTTTCGTCTTAATATTTTGAGGGTCTCAATAGAAACAGGAAAATCTGACGGACTCTTTATCCCCAGGCAAGCAGAACAAACTATTCCTCCCTTTTGACAATTAAAATACCATTTTGAAACCGAATCGCTTTTTTTGCAAACGCAACAGGATGTAAAATTAGGTCCCAATCCTATAAGATTACAGAAGCTTAGGAGGTACAATGAGATTTGAACAATTAATATTTTACCGGCATCT
>CAYYBZ010000217.1:0-4491 GCA_964470285.1 uncultured Oligoflexia bacterium | reverse complement strand
GGTGGTCCCCTCAATTTGAAATCAGGTGGGTACTATCAGGTGAAATTTTGCATTTAGAGTCATCATCTGAAGAACTTTGCGATAATTATTTAGCAAGGGTACGGGAAAATTCTAAAAAAGCTTTATCTTCCGGTTACAATTCATATCTCGCATCAAAACTCTCGAAATCTTCTTTACCGGGAGATACATATTATTCTATGTATGAGACGCTTAGCAATCCGCATAATTTACAGCGAACCATGCACAGGTACGTGGACTTGAAGAAGAGGGTTATGGGAATTGATGATTTCAGGTTTTTTGATAGATACTTTTACATGTTTAACAATGGAACAAGGCCCGTTTCATATTCTCAAGGAAGAGAGATTATTGAAACCAGCTTAAAACCTCTTGGAGAAGATTATGTTGATCTCTTCAGGAAAGGCTCAAATCCTGATAACGGCTGGGTTGATATTTATCCCAAGCCAGGAAAGCTTTATTTTGAAGGCTCTTTCTCAACTTACGGTGTTCATCCTTTCGTACTTTTAAATTATCAAAATTCTTATGAGGATTTGTTTTTTGCGGCACATGAATTCGGACACGCCATCCATTTTGAAATTACGAATCGGAATTATCCCGCTGTTTACTCTGTCCCCGTTATCTTTACAACAGAGATTGCTGCAGCACTTAATGAGCTGCTTCTTTATGATTATCTTATTAAAGAAACCAAAAATAAAAAAGATAAACTCTTTCACTTAAGTTCTAAACTTGAATTTTTACGTTTGAGGTTTATGACAACAACGATAAATTCTGAATTTGAAAGAAGAGTTGAAGAGATGATGTCGTCGGGATCCGTACCGGCTTATGAAGATTTAAAAAGCGAATATGCTTCAATTTTAGAAAAGTTCTGGGGCCCCGATTACGTTAAGGGTGAAAATGACGGCGCCGAATGGGCACTAAATGTTAATCTGTATCCGTCCTATTACGTTTTTAATTATTCGGCATCACTGGTTGTTGCCCTTGAATTTTTCAAAAAGTTTAAAGAAAATCCGAAACAGGCTCAGAAAGACTATTTAAAATTCCTAGAATCGGGTTTTCATGAAGATCCTCTGGATACAATCGAAAAATCCGGCATACATCTAAAAACATATTCTGATTTCAGACAGGCAATAGAAAGGTCTCTGGATTATTTTGTTTCAACGATGGATGAAATTGAAGATAATCTAGGTTGATCGACTTTTACTCTAAATCTTGCTCTTTGTCTGTGTCCGGACAACAGTTTGCTGATGACGGTTGAAGGTTTAAACTGTACCCGATAGGAATTTCATCACTTTCGGAATTCCTGCTAATTACTTCAGTGATTTTTAAAGATCCTACACTTTTAATATGTTTCCATTTTTTGCTGTCAACCTGGGATTTTTCAGGTTCGATATCTTTAAGAAGAAGGTAGAGATCTCTGTACTGATATGGATTTTCTAAATCCGGATAGAAATAACAGGCTTCCTTAATTCTATCTCCTTCAACTTCACTGAAAATTATGCATTTCATTCCGGGAATATTACTTATTTCTGAAATTGTGAATGAATTTTCAGTATCATTGTTTTTACCATCATCTTTCTTTGTTTCGCTGGCAATTATTTGAGTATTTATATTGTCGATAATTGAATCCGGCAACTCAACATCAAGTGCTGAGTTGTTGAAAAATGACTGCATGAAAAACTGATATTTAAAGGCCGCATCATAAAGACTCAAAATAGACATAGATTTACCTAAAGGATTAAGCGGCCTGTTTTGCAAAGATTGTTTATCATCGGTTATTACGGAACGGTCAACATCTAAAACATCCAGAAGAACGGAAGCATCTTTGCCCTGTATGCATAAAAGTTCTTTTTTATATTCTTTAGTGGCTTTAATTTTATCAATATACATTTCAAAATTTGTGTTGAAAGTATATTCAAACATAAGCCTGGTATTTTCTTCGTCAATACTTTGCGAGAAATATTCAAAAAGCATATTGTCCAGGATTTTCGCTTCATCTTTCTTAATGTTTTGAATAGTAATTTTATGTGTTGTCGAGCCTCCTTGATCGGTTCTTGTAATATAGTATGGGGGATCAGGTTTTTTTATTTCATGATAGGTTCTGCCAAGTCCAAATGTAAACCAGATTGAGCCGAATATTCTGGAGGGATAACCGTCCTGGCCTTCTGTTGCCCATCCGGCATACATCATTCCGGCGCCGATTAGAGTTAAAAATATCCCAAGTTTTGTATTTGCATCTGATTTTCCCTGATTAAAACTTAGTTGTTTAGCAGGTGTTTCATTGAGGTTGAAGTTTTTTGCTATTCCCAAGGTGTCTACTTTGGATACTACAAGTTCATAGGCATTGTCTTTTCCCCTTAATTTATCAAAATATATGTCTTTACTCACAGTTTGGGCATATAAGGGTAAGCATGATGTTGCAGTAAAAAAAATAATTGTAAACTTGAAATACAATTTGAGTTTGAATCCAGCCATAATAATATCTCTTTCTTAGTTAATTTCTTAAACTGTTTTAAAAACCCTCCATTTCTAATCCGGTCGGATTAGGGAATTGTTAAATTAGTTATAGGTTTTTGCTAATTTAATTTTCTAACATAATCCTAATTTGACTTTATGCCTTAACTTAACTATTAACGGTCAAGATTGGGTTAGATTGCACATAATGTTAAACGTGATTAGCTTAGTTATTATAGCTACTTAGGGGTGAATTATGTTGAATATTGAGTTTTTAAGGAATTTGGCTGATAAAATTGATTTGCATTTAGGTGTTGCTTCAAGAAAACATATTTTTGAAGGCCATGAAAAACTTACAATTTGTACCGATAAGGAAGCCTGGGAAAAGTGGCTCTCAGGAGTAATGAAAAGAATTAATACTGCTACAACAGATGATAAGACTCGGGAGAAAATTATGAAAATAATTTCTTAGTCTTAGGTACCAGGTTCCTTTTAGTCAGTTCAGGTAACCGTTTTCAGGTAACCGTTTACTTTTAGAATTGTAATGTATAGTGAAAAGCAATCTTTGAAAAAACAGAATTTCCCCTATTTTTACACATTTCTGGCACCCGAAAAACACATTTGAGCACTGAGCGAGTCATTTTATGGATCTTTTGATGAGTAGAGACATGAAGCGAGGCTATTTTAGGGGGAAAGGCTATAAAAGGACCTGATTTAGACCAATTTTCTCCGTTGTCGCTAGATTTATCTAAGCGATCTCGTCTTCATAAACCGGGTCAATGCAGTAATTATCCCAGTTGTTCATTTGTTCCTGAGCATCTTTTATAAGGAACCAGCTAGGTTTTTTGTTATAGTCCGGAAGGGCATATGCCTCTTAGTTGACAAGAGAAGGCCACTAAAAATTCATGTCCACAGGAAGAACACCTTGCTTTGGCAAATCCGTACATGAGTCTTCCGCATCTTAAATATCTCTTAAGTGTTTCTTCTCTACGGTAGGAGAGGGGGCCATGGTTGCAAAGGAACATATCGTCATATCTATCTAAGAAAAGTCCTAAGTTATCCTCAATGGCCCGGTAGAGATCGGTTCGCTCTGGTCTTCTTGGTCGGTAGGTCTTGAGGGTGTTGCATCTCACTGTTCACAAGAGATGCAAAATGTGCCATTATCTGTGAGATGCTCTATATTGGAATAGAGGTTTAATGCGTCCGGAAATCGTTACCGAAGATTATTAAACCTGTTCAAGCAAAAGAAACACTAACTCCTTCCGCAAAGCGCCCTCCAAAGTGACCCTAATTGCCATCTAAAAATATAAAGTATTGTAATAAAATAGATATTTGAATCAATAGTTAATCATTAAAATTATGTTAACAAATGTTAACTATGATATAATGGTTAACGCAAAAGGAGAGTATATGAAAAGTAAACTACTGAGTACTATAGAAGTTGGCAAAATTTTGAACATTAGCAGGATAGCTGTTTTTAAAAAAATAAAGAAGGGACAAATTAAAGCACAGAAAATTGGGAACAGGTATGTAATTAATTCAGATCAGCTGGGAGTATTTCATAAAAAATTGAATGATAAGGGGAAAAAGTCGATTAAAAAAATGGTATCTAAAGTATTAAGCGAATATGGAGATGTAATAAGAAAGCTAGGGAACGAATGATTAAATCTCTTTCTATTGAAGAAGTAGAATACATAGCATTTGAAATGGCCAGGCAAACAATGACATGGAATGAACGCATCCCTGGCTTTGAAACAAGATACCCCGGCAGGTTAGAGAGTTGTCTTTCAGTACCATTTCAGACTTTTGATAAAAAGCTTCTTTATAAAGGGCTGGTTAAAAAAGCTGCAGTGCTATTCTATTTAATGATAAAAAACCATCCGTTTGAGAATGGCAATAAGAGACTTGCTGTGGCTACTCTATTGTGTTTTCTAATGAGAAATGGTAAGTGGCTCAAGATTGTTGATAAGTAAGCGGTCATTTTGCGGCGTTGTAGAAATCTGAGAAAAGTTCATTCATTCT
>CAYYBZ010000216.1:0-4541 GCA_964470285.1 uncultured Oligoflexia bacterium | reverse complement strand
AAGCACGGTAAAATTCTTACACCTTTTCCCGGTTCGCTTTTAAAAGGCAACCGGGTAATCATACCGAAATCCGCATGGATAGTTTCCGTCTTTCTACATTTAATCGCATTAATTATAATAATTATATCAACAATTTTTCCTCTTCATTTTTCAATTTTCGGCTCTTCTAAACAATATAAGGCGGTAAAAGTAGATCTCAATAAAGGCAACTTATATCATGACAATAATAATTTAAATGATTACGATAGCGGGCTTGTATCGGGAATTGATGCGATAATTGATTCATCAACTGTATTTTACGACGGGAATAATTATTCATTGAAAAATCCATCTTTACTGAACATTACTTTTGTAAATATATTGCCGAGGTTTTCTGAAGGAATTGATATCTCAAGAGATTCAACTATTTGTTCGAATATAATGCCGCTCTATCCCGGACAGGCAAGACCTTACTCTCTAATTGGAAACGTCATTCTCAAAGTACTTGTATCTGAAAAAGGTGATCCTGTTCTTTTAACCGTTGAAAAGTCCTCCGGTTATGCAATATTTGACGATGCAGCTCTGGAAACGATTAAACGCTGGGTATTCACACCTGCAATTAAAGAGGGAATACCTACACAGGATAGCGTTGAAATAAAAATAAGATTTACTCCCGACAAAGAATATGCCGAATCTTTCTAAAATCCAGAATATTAAAATCTTAACCGTTGGTTTTTAAAAAAACCTGTTGTAAGTTATATCAGATGCATAGTTTAGATAATGAAAAGGGGAAAGCCGGTATTCACAATCTCGCATCAAGCGTTACTCCGGAACTTAAAAAGGCAAGAATAATAGCCTGCATTATTTCTATTTTTCTTCACCCCGTTGCATTCTTTTTCTTTTTTAAGCTTTATACGACAATTCAGACAATACTTTCTTATCAATCAGCTAAATCGCTTCCCGTAATGAGAGTTTCAATTGTAAAAAATCCATATCTGGAAAAACCTTCGATTAATGAACCCGCCAAAAAACAGGATAATCCGGCAGTAGTTGAAAAAACGGTTAAAAGTGATGAAAAGAAAAAAAAGCCGACACTTAAATCCCGGAAAAATAAAACGGAAACAAAAATTGTAACGAATTCACATGATAGATTCGACTCAGGTAATAATGCTTATTCTTCCGGGGAAAATTTTAACTCAGTATCGGATACTCCTTATGAATATGCGGTAAATAAGCCTCCCGTATACCCCGAAATTGCAAGAGAAAACGGCTTTGAGGGCCTTGTTCTTCTTGAAGTACTGGTTTCAGAAAAGGGGAAAAGCATAAACGTTAGGGTAATAAAAACATCCGGTTATGATATTTTAGACATTGCTGCAATGCGGGCAGTTAATGACTGGGAATTTATCCCTGCCAGCAAAAACGGAACCCCCGTCAGGGGTAAGGTCAGAATACCGATAAGTTTTGAATTATCAGATTAAGCTGCTATAATCCTCCACGTTTTTAATATGATCATATATTTCGGAGGCTTGTTTTGAGAACCGTTAATAATCTTTTTAACCGCTTTCCGACTATAAGCTTCACAATTATTCTTGTTTTCTTAACTCTGAATATAAACGCAAATGAACCGGAAACAAAGGGTAATTCTGCTGCTAAAGAAACTTTAAAAACAGCTCAAGATAATACTCCGGTTTTGGATAAAGTTATTGTAACAGCCTCTAAAAAAGATAAACCGGTATTTGATGAACCGTATGCAGCCCGGATAATGGACAAAAATGAAATAACCGATAACAAAACAGCAGCTAAGGTCCCTGCTGTTTTTAAGGAAGACCCTTCGATAATGGTTCAAAAAACATCCGGAGGCCAGCAAAGCCCGTTCTTAAGAGGTTTTACCGGGTACAGGACTCTTTTTCTTATAGACGGAATAAGACTGAACAATTCGGTTTTCAGAGACGGCCCCAATCAATACTGGAATACGGTGGATCCTTTTATGATTGAGAAACTTGAAATCGTAAAGGGTCCAAGCTCGGTTTTATACGGTAGCGACGCAATCGGCGGAACAGTTAATGCGATTTCGCTTTCAAGAAAAGATTATGAAAAGAAGTTCGGTTGGGACGGAAGGCTTCTTTACAGATTCGGAAGCGCGGACGTATCTAATATCGGACGAATGGAGACCTCCGGAAATTTCGGGGAAAGAGTCGGTTTCATGATGGGCAGAGGGATAAAAAACTTCGACAGTATTAGAGCCGGAAGACTGACAGGACTTCAGGAAAAAACCGGTTACAGGGAATACAATGTGGATTCAAGATTTGATATTCTTCTTGATGACAATGACTCAAAGTTCGTAGTGGCATATCAAAGAACCGATCAGAATAATCCATGGCGCGCCCATAAAACTATTTACGGTGTTAGCTTTGCCGGAACTGAAGTCGGATCGGAAAAACAAAGAAGTTTTAATCAGAACAGAGACCTAGTTTATATTCAATATCACGGCAATAATCTCGGTAAACATTTTAAAAGTGCGCGGGCAAACATCTCGTATCATCTACAACAGGAACAACAGTTTAGAATCCGTTCAGACGACAGAAGCGATAAGCAGCAGTTTAAGGTTCACTCTTTAGGAGTATTCTCACATTTAACAAGCCCCACTGCCATTGGCGAATTAACTTACGGTTTTGAGTATTATCACGACTTCGTAGAATCCAACAGACAGGACTACGCATCTGACGGAACCTTGACTTCAACGGCAATTCAAGGCCCCGTAGCCGACGATGCAGGTTATGATATTCTGGGTGTGTTTTTCCAGGACGAACTGCCTATACTTAAAAATCTCAAGCTCACTTTCGGATTAAGATACACATACGCTAAAGCGAAAGCCAATAAAGTCGAGGATCCTTCAACTGGAAATCAGATTTCCCTTACTGATTCCTGGCATAACGTAACCGAAAGCGGAAGAATATCCTTTAAACCTGTTAAAATAATAAATATATTCGGAGGAGTTTCAAGAGGATTCAGGGCGCCCAATCTCTCTGATCTCACCAGGTTTGATTCCGCCAGATCCGGAGAAATAGAAACTCCCTCCCCCGGGCTTGAACCAGAAACTTTTACAGCTTACGAAATAGGAACAAAACTAAACTATAAGCATATTCGAGGTCAGTTTTCATACTGGTATACGGATATTAACGATATGATAGTCAGATTTCCTACCGGAAATGTTATAGACGGTGAATCCGAAATACAAAAGGCAAATATAGGTGAGGGATACATTCACGGAATAGAACTCTCCACAGATTACAACATTCACCCGGAATGGATAGTTTTCGGAGCATTGTCCTGGCAAAAAGGATTTGTGGATACTTATCCGACTTCGGCACAGATTCTTGAAAGACGGCCCATGTCAAGAATTCCGCCCCTAACCGGGATAACCGGCATAAGATGGAAACATCCCCGCGACAAATTCTTTGCCGAGATTTCTCTTAAGATGGCAGGCACTCAAAAAAGTCTTTCACCCAGAGACGAAGCTGATACTCAAAGAATACCTCCGGGAGGAACTCCCGGTTATAAAACCCTGAACTTAAGAGGCGGAGCGAAGATTACCGATCATCTATCCATTGCAGGGGCTGTAGAAAACCTTACAGACGAAACTTACCGCATACACGGCTCCGGCCAGAATGAGCCCGGCACCAATTTCATATTCTCAATTGACTGGGAAATATAGCCCTTCAAATGTTTTTTACTTTGGGGTATTCATACCCCTTTTTAAAAACAGCCATATCACATAAAAACGAACTGCCCTTTTAACTACTTGATTTAAAAGTCTTATTGTTTTATGAATTACTGTTTTTTATGGCATGCATATTGCTGCTTAGTAATACAGCCGTTTAGGAGGTATTAATGAGTAAGTTTAAATGTAAGGCTTTTCTGGGGGTTTTAACAATTATCCCGTTGTTAGTATATTCTTTATCGGCATTTGCATTTAATCCAAGATTAAAAATCACCGGTGTAAGCTTTAAGAATAACGATGCGGGTAAGTACATTCAAATGGAAATTCCCGAAGATCCACAAATTGTAGTGGAGCTTATGCTGATTACCGCAAATCAAAAAAGTACCAAACACATAGACACTTTAACGTATTCTCAAATGATGCCCGTTGCTCTTTGCAATGACATAACCCCTACAGGCGATATTCAGGATTTTGTAGGGATTGAGTTTGCTGCAAGCTCATTGGATATAAAGGAATCTTTGATGGATTATGTCGACAGTTGCGTTGCCGTTACAGATTATGCCAGAGAAAAAACATCATTATTCCTTGAAAAGGTAACCGATTCAATGATCAAAAAGAGATGCCCCAGATTAAATCAGGAAGAATTTGATGCTAATTACAAACGCATTCTTACAAATCTTACTCTTTATCCTGAAGATTTTCATGCAGAACTTAACCGAATGGTTAAGGAAAAAAGTTTAAGCAAAATGCACCTTTCACAGCCAAAATCCGAAAGTGAATTCAGCAGCCATACACCGGGTCCGGGAATATTCTTCACGCTGTATGAAAACGGAGAGGGAAT
>CAYYBZ010000215.1:0-4594 GCA_964470285.1 uncultured Oligoflexia bacterium | reverse complement strand
CCTATGCCGAACTCGCCTACCATCTTACCTGTTGAATCCTTACCTATAAGTTTCATGACTTCCTGAATGCCTTTTCCCTTATATCCTGTAACCTTTCCGTTTTTAAACTCGATAACTCCCCTGCCGACCTTGTCATCAACCAGGCTAACGGCAAGTTTACCGTTAAAACTCGTCTCAACCGGTGCGGTAAAACACTCGCCTGCGGGCAGATTACCGTGTTTTCCTCTTTTGCTTATATCACCGATATCCTTTGCCCATTTTCTGCCCTTTACGGAAAGCCATATATCCGTTCCGTGAGGATTTGTTACATGTACCTTTTTTGCATTGTTAATTTTCTTTACCATTTTATCAGTTGTTTTAATCATATGACCGAAATCTATGTTAACAAGTCTTTCCATCATATTTGTGGTAATCCCCGGCATCATGCATATACGGCCGTATTTCATGCCGTTATCAACCATGAATGCCCTGAATCCCTTTTCTTCAGCCCTGGCATCCAGCATATAAAGATTTACGTTTGCGTGTTTTATCATTTCGGCAAAGAGCTTGGTTTCTTTGGTAATCGGTCTTAAGGTTTCGGTCATTAAATAGGTTGTTGTTTCGGCTCCCACCTTTTTACAAAAGTGAGCTATAGCTTTTGCAATCTTAAGTTTGGGTTCGTCGGTAACTAAAAGTACTTTTTCATTCTTTTTTACTTTTAAAGAATGTTTAACGGCCTTTTCGGCGGCCTTAAATAACTTGTTCATAGATAATGCTCCCTTCCTGATTAAAATTATTTTAGAGTATCTATCAGTATTAATAAGTGTTGTAAAGCGCTAAGGATTCAATAAAGATTCTTGCCTGTAAATAGAGCATCTGGTAGATTTCTTCAATGGGTCTTCGTGAAAAGCTTTTAGTGTTCCTGATCTTTTTTCTTATATTCTCATTTTTCTCCAGCTTTAAAACTGCCGTTCAAATACCCGACGAAGAATATGTTATCAAAATTGCCCAGAATCTCGTCGAACTCAAACCTCTTACGCTGCCGGATGTTTATCCATACAAACATCCCGGAGTCACCGAAACAGGAAGAGACGGGAAGAGGTTCTCGTCCTATCCGATTGGCCAGTCACTGGTTGTTGCACCGTTTTATTTTATCAGTAAAAAACTCAATGTTCTATTTTCACCTAAGAAAGATTCGATGACATTTGACGAAATTCGAAAGTGGAGCAATGACATTGAAACGGAAACAACACGTTATCTTTATGTAATACCGGCTCTTTTCAGCGCGCTAACATGTCTTTTGTTTTATCTTTTTTGTTTTTCCATGGGATTTAAAAGGATTACCTGCCTCATATCGGCTTCGATTTTTGCTTTTTGCACAATGACATGGCCCTATTCCAAATTCCTTCTTTCAGAATCAACTCAGACCTTCTTTCTTTTGCTGACTGTTTATTTACTTTTTCTGCAAAGGCAAAACGGATTTTCAATTGTTTTAATGATTTTTGCCGGTCTGTCATTCGGAATGCTCAACATTATTAAACCGACATTTCTTATTCTTTTTCCGGCTATAGTTGTTTACTGGTATTACAAAAATTACGAAAATAAAAGGCAGGCGCTCATATCGGGATTACTTTTTTTCGGGCTATTTATGTTAATCTTCTCGATACAGATCTGGTACAACTCCTACCGCTTCTCACAGGCTTCAAACTTCGGTTATTCCAGGGGCGGATTTTCCTCACCTTTTTATACCGGACTGTGGGGACTTTTATTATCATCGGGTAAAAGCTTTTTTCTTTATTCACCGGTGACCCTTCTCTTTTTCTTCTCAGTTAAGCGGTTTTTTAAGAAATTCGGTCTTGAAGCATATTTATTCTGTGCGATTATAATATTAATCATCGGAACGTATGCAAACTGGAACGTATGGTCCGGAGATATGTCCTGGGGACCCAGATTTCTGCTGGTTTTGATTCCCTTTTTCATGATACCGTCTGCTTTGATTATCGAAGATCTGATCGACAGAAAAAACAGAATCAAGCTATCACTTGTTTCCTTACTTGTTTTAGCCTCACTGCTCGTTCAAATACCCATAATTGCAGTTCACTATCTTCACTATCTGAACTATTTTAAAAACAATGTTTCTTTCGTACCCGGGCAGTGGGAAAAAGTTGAGGACTTAAAAGGCTACAGCGGAACGGTAAGCCTTCGGGACCATTATTTTGATTATCAGTTTGTCCCTGAGTTTTCTCCGATACTCGGACAATGGTGGGTTTTTAAAAATATTATCTTTAAGAGTAAAAGCTCTTTTGAAAACACTCCATGGAAAGGTTTAGGTCTTAATAAATTCCACAGAAATAAACCCTTAAAAACCAGATGGGATTTATGGATTGTTGAGATAATAAACTCTTCATTTGAAAGAGGAAATTTCGGTAATCTTTTTTACGTTTTTACAATGATCTTTCTTATCCCACTAGTTATTATGGTCTATCTAATCGATATCAAATTCAAAAAAGGCTTTAATACAACCGTTAAGGATTCTTCCAACCTCTTGAAAATAAACGACAAATGAGCCTTGATTAAATTAGCGTTAAAATTGCTTGACAAATGGCGTTATTTCTAATATTTCTAAACTTAGCAAGTCGTTTGGGGGAAAATTAAATCATTTTTAGCGAGTCGCGAGTTTTCTAAGGCATATTAATGCGCTGTGTTAAACTGTGACTTATTGGACGCCTGAAAGCTCATGGCCAAGGGGGGAAGCCATGAAAAGACTAACCTTAACCTTATTACCGTCAGTTCTCGTATTTTCAATTATCACCATCTGCATGATCATAGCAACGTTACTGTTTATTCTACTGGGAAAAGCAAACGCCCAGGAATTCAGATCGGCAAACGTAGAATTCAACACGCTGGCCATTGATGAGGACAGATGCCCGGGAGTTTTAGTTTATCCAGGGACCAGAAGCGGTTCTCAAAACGCCTATTACTATCTGATAAAACCTTATCCGAAAATGAACATAGACTTTGAGGATGTCGCTTACATCCCTTCGTTCAGGAAGGAGGGAGATTCACGATCCTTTTTCTACGCCATCTATTTCCCGTCCTACAATGAAACAAATCCATTTGATGAATATGCCGATGTTCCATGCGGAAAGGATGAACTAAAAAGAGAGATATATAGAGTAATACCAAAGCATGAAAAGCCCGAAAATCCCGAAGACATAAATTTATCAAGGATTAAGATTAACACATTAAGTTTCTCAATACCTCAGTACTACAGAGATTTAGGTTTTGATCTCATTTACGATTCGGCACTGAGCGATCCGCAAAACGCAGGCGTAATTTACTCCAGAGGCACATTTATAATTGAGCTGCGTGTGCCTGAAACGGAATTTGAAAGACTTTTAGAGATTCTTAGAAGCGACATAGGTTTTCCGCTTACAATATCAATGGGCTTCAGGGCCAAAGAACAGCTCGATTACAAGGAAGTTTATGTAGATATCGGAAGCCTTATGGTGGAACTTAAGGCCAAGCTGGGCGGCGAAAGTAAAAAGTATTTTGCAAAAGCGCAGGTAAGTCAGGCTATAAAAACAAGCTCAAGTTTTGCCAACATTCAAATATACGGCGAGACATCGAACATTGATCAGTGGATATCGAATGTATTGATTCCTATGCTTTCAACTTATACAGGATCAAATAAATCCACAAGCCCGCAACCTTCGGGTTCCGAGCCTTACTCTCCGTATAAACCGCCCTATTCTCCATATAAACCGCCTTCACCAAAGCCGGCACCTGAGCCTGCCGGAGGAGAAAAGGTGTATCTGGATTTATCGGGTAATTTTCAAAGCAATGTAAAGAAATTTACCTTTAGATCGGATGTACTTAATCCTAATGCGTCACAGGAATATTTACCCTATCAGTACCCGCTTAGATACTACGGAGAAATAGACGGTAACTACTTCGTACTCGAATCAAACCGTTATGAAGAAAATGAACGCTACAGTCAGATATATCTTGAGCCCGGAGAAACGCTTGAATTTACAATAGAGGGATACTGGAAAGTATCTCCCAAGCTGATGAGGAAAAACTACTACTATAATGAATATCATCTTAACTCTTCACAGATTCCATATATATTCACGAAAAATAATCCACAGTTTAAAATTGAGGACAAAACAGGTGAGCTTTACGTTTACGGTACTAACATGCTGCTACCCCCTACATCGATAGGTGGGCAGACGCTTGGAACGTATGCCAAGATAGGAAGGGTTGAACTTGAGCCTGTAAGCTGGGGTAACGGATATTTCCCTAAATACTTTAACTGGACGCCGATATTTCCGGCATCCGTAAAATCTCAGCAGGATAATTCCTTAAAATACAAAAGCCTTAAGGGGACTAATCTTTTTGATGTAAAAGTGCCCTTAAACAATCTTCGTCCCTACGCAGTAGAAGAATTACTGTCCATGATTCCTCTCGGTATACGGTTCTGGAAAGGCAAATCAATCGCGGTCTCGGATATACTAAACGATCCGACAGGCGAACTTTACAACGAAATAACACGTGATTACTTCGATATATCTTTCAGCAGAATCAGAAAAACCGTGATGATAACCGCTAAAAC
>CAYYBZ010000214.1:3527-4598 GCA_964470285.1 uncultured Oligoflexia bacterium | reverse complement strand
GGCTCATAACCCGGAGGTCGTTGGTTCGAATCCAACCCCCGCTACCAATAACTCCCACGAATCGTGGGATAGCATGGCCCTTTCGTCAACAGACGAAAGGGCCTTTTTTCACTGTTTTGAATATTAAATTAATTACATGCATTCCACGATGCGTGGGAGTTTGTAGGGGATATGGTGAAAAGCGACGGGGTCGGACGGTGCCCATGCGATAACGGACCTGGCATTTAAGCAAGAATTACCAAACAATAGTTATCATGGCAGAAGCAAAGCTCCGGGAGACAACGTCAGGTGAGAATCCAACCCCCGCTACCAAAAATGGCTCAAGGCTTATGCCTTGGGCCATTTTTGCTATAGGGGGTTGCTTACATACTAGATAAGCGAAGTGGCTTAAGCCACGAAGCGACCGTCGGTGAGAATCTCCTCCTATAGATCTGCTTGCGGTAACCGTGCAAAGCAAAACTTTCGTTCTAAACAAAAACATTAGAAATAACAGAAGTTGTATAAGTAAACTTAAAGGAAAATAGCAAACCCTGAAGTTAAATCTCCGCTACAAATAAATCGAAATTCGATATTTATTCCATTAAGTATAGAAATCATTATAGTTGTAGTAAATTATGAGTAAATCGATAAAAATATTACTACTGACCCTAATAATTACTATTGGAAATTCTATAAAAAACTTTCATTTTTAGTTGAGGGAGAAGGGTTGGGATCCCCACAGGGAAGAGCAGAAGATTTCATCTTTGCAATAGTCTATGAATTTTTCGATAAATTTAATGTAAGGTTGGGATATAGATTTCTGGAAGGTGGTGCAGACGTAGACTCCGTCTATAATTTTGCGTTTATCAATTATTTGGCATTAGGCGCAAAAATGTCTTTTTAACTGATTGTATGGGAAAATTATTGTCAAACAGATTTCTAAAACTGATCATTTGTATCGGAATCTGTCAGTTTGTCGGATTTATAGGAGGGCTTTTTACGGCACCCTCAATTCCGACATGGTATGCCGGTCTAATAAAACCGTCGTTTAATCCGCCTAACTGGATTTTCGGTCCTGTATGGACCACACTT
>CAYYBZ010000214.1:0-3517 GCA_964470285.1 uncultured Oligoflexia bacterium | reverse complement strand
TATCTTATGATGGGATTTTCTGCCTGGCTGATACTTGAAAAATATAAGAAAAATGAAAAAGCTAAAGCAGCACTTGTAATTTTCTTTATACAGCTTGTTATAAATGGGATATGGTCGCCGGTTTTTTTCGGACTTCATTCGACACTGGGGGGATTTATCATTATAATTGTTCTCTTTATAATGATAATTAAGACGATTCTGGTTTTCATGAAAATATCCAAACTGGCAGGTTATCTCCTGTTTCCTTATGCCGCCTGGGTTGGCTTCGCTTCCGTTCTTAATTTCTACTTGTTGAAGCTTAATGCCTAAACTTTATTATACAGTTGTATTCCGTTGAATTAAAAGAATAAATTGCTATAACACAGTTGTTTGTGTTAAATCTAAAAACAAAAAAATCGAACTAAAAAAGGATTTTCTGGATTTTGGAAATAGCTTTATTCAAAGATATTGTAATGATTTTTATTCCTTCAGTTGCGATTCTGTTCGTCTGCCTGAGGCTCAAAATTCCTACAATAGTCGGTTTTCTTTTAACCGGTATTCTGCTTGGTCCCTACGGTTTCGGTCTAATAGGAGCAGCCCACAATGTAGAGATTTTAGCTGAGATCGGTGTTGTAATGCTTCTATTCTCAATAGGGATAGAGTTCTCACTTAAAAGCCTTTACAGACTGAAAAAGCATCTGCTTTTGGGTGGAAGCACTCAGGTTGTAGCGACAATCGCAATAACGTATTTTTTGGCCGGTGTATTTGGTATCCCTAAGAGGGAGGCCTTGTTTTTGGGTTTATTGTTTTCTTTAAGTTCTACGGCAATTGTTCTTAAGATATTACAGGAAAAAGCCGAAATAGATACACCGCATGGGCGAAGTGCACTGGGAATACTTATTTTTCAGGATGTAATAATCGTTCCGATGATGATTTTTACTCCCTTAATCGCAGGAGTAGAGGGAAGAATTTCTACCGTTCTCTGGGTTTTACTTGCGAAAATATTGGGTGTTGCTGCCATAGTTTATATTTTTTCAGAGTGGTTAATACCTAAAATATTTGAAAAAATCATAAAAACGCGATCAAGGGAGCTTTTCCTTTTAACGGTTATAGCACTTTGCCTTACGGTAGCAATGATAACGTCTTTTCTCGGTCTTTCAATAGCATTAGGGGCATTTTTAGCCGGTCTCATTATATCAAGATCGCAATACAGCCATTTTGCACTGGGTAACGTAATACCTTTCAGGGATATATTTTTAAGCTTTTTTTTCGTATCCACGGGTATGCTTTTGAATCTCAAAGTGGTCTTTGCCAACCCTTTACTTATAATCGGTTTGGCCTTAGCTACGATATTAATAAAGTCGAACATTGCGGGCTTATCGATAACGCTTTTGGGTTTTCCGTTTAGAACGGCTTTTATCGGAGGACTTGCATTGAGCCAGGTAGGAGAGTTTTCGATAATTCTCTCAGGCGTGGGAATAAAAAACGGTTTGCTTAGCGGTAACATGCCCCAGATATTTCTTGCAGTATGCATACTTACAATGGGCATAACACCTTTTCTGATGAACTGGGCTCCCGATCTTGCGGACAGAATCTTAAAATTTCCGATTCCCGATAGAATTAAACGGGGTTTTTATCCGGTTAAGGATTCACCTGAGGTCAAGACAGGAAACTTGAAGGATCATCTTACAATAATCGGATTCGGTATAAACGGAAAGAATGTGGCAAAAGCGGCTAAGATTACCGGAGTGCCTTATGTAATTACAGAGATGAATCCAAATACAGTAAGAGAGGAGCAGGCAAAAGGGCTACCTATTTTTTACGGCGATGCAACACAGCCGAGTATGCTTGAACATGTAGGGATAAGAAAGGCAAGGGTTCTTGTGGTTGTTATATCCGATCATGCGGCTACCAGACAGATCTGTGCGATTGCAAAAGAACTCAATCCGGCCGTTCATATTATAACAAGAACCAAATACACTATGGAGGTCGGTCCTCTTTACAAATTGGGCGCCGATGAAGTTATCCCTGAGGAATTTGAAACATCGATTGAAATATTTACGAGGGTTTTGGAAAAGTATCTGGTGCCGAAAGGCGATATTGAAAAACTTGTAAAAGAAGTAAGGTCTGACGGGTACGGCATATTCAGGATGCCCAAGCAGAGCGCAGCATCCCTTGCAGACCTTAAAGTTCACTGTCCCAGCCTTGAGGTGGCATCTTATCGTGTTACCGAAGATTCTTCGGTTTTAGGTAAATCTTTAAGCGAGATAGGTCTTCGAAAGAAATTCGGACTTAATCTCGTAGCAATTCAGAAAGGTAAAAAGGCTGTACCTAATCCAGACGCAGATACAAAAATTGAAGCACAGGACATCGTAATAGTTTTAGGCGATCCTGGAAACATATCGAAAGCATCCCGCCTATTTCAGAAGAAAGATTACCAATAAAAAACTAATCCCTTGTTTTTTTCTGTTCTATGTCCTCTGATACCAAAATTTAGGGCTTTGGATATATCCATATTGTACACTTTGCCAATCTGATCAGAACGCACATAACATAAATTAAAGATTATTAAAATTAGTAGAAGTATAAATATATAAGTTTTTCTAAGATTTTTTAATGGGCGGATGCGGGTAAGTGACGGTTACTGAGGCTCTCAGGGGCAGCCGATGAAATACTGTAAAATCCCAAATCAGCAATAACAATTATTTTTTGAATAAATTTTAGGCCGGGGAGCATTGTCTTATTCTTGCGTGTCTGTTTGTGCTCTTGGTATTGCGCCATCTGGCGTAATTGAGGGCAAGATAATAAAGCGGATGAGAGCGGTTTGCCCAGAATCGTTTTGCAACTGAAGAAAAAGAGTAAAATTTTCTGCATATTTCGTCATCAAGGATTTTCATCTCTTCAATGCCCATTTTCGGATGATCCCAAACCAGGTTTCCACCGGTATAATTATCCCAGTTGTAATCAAGTATTTTACCTTCCTTTTTTATTCGATCGTAAATTGCAGTACCGGGGAAAGGTGTCATAATGCCTGTGCTTATAAGTGCAATGCTGTTTTTCATTGCAAAATCATAAACGGCATCGAAAGTTGCCGGAGTATTATCCTCAAAACCGAAAATAAAAGCCCCAATAATGTTTATGCCGACTTTGTGTATTTTTTTTATGTTTTCCTCATATTTTTTTACATTATTAAAACCCTTTTTAACGGAGTTTAATGTTTTTTGTTCAATGGATTCTATCCCTACGAAAAGACTCATGCATCCGGATTTTACGGCAAGTTTAAGAAGCTTTTCATCCTTGGTTATCATTCCAAGGGAGCCCTGACTTCCCCATTTTATTTTGAGCGGAATTAGTGCTTCAAAGAGTTCATATGAATGCTTTTTTGAGAAGAAAATATTATCGTCTACAAAAAAGAAAACCTTGGAAGGGAATCTTTTGATTTCTTCAACAATATGTTTTACGGGGCGGGTTCGAAGCTTTTTACCGTACATTTGAGTAACGGTACAAAAATTGCAGCCCAAAGGACATCCCCGGCTGA
>CAYYBZ010000213.1:0-4622 GCA_964470285.1 uncultured Oligoflexia bacterium | reverse complement strand
AATAAAAACTCAAAACTTGCCCGTTTTGTGGATTTTTTTATTCTTAGTTTAATTTTTCTAAACGTTGCCGCAGTGATACTAGAATCGATAGACAAATATGAAGCAGAATATGCTTCTTTCTGGAAAAATTTTGAACGTATTTCAGTAGTTATATTTACTATCGAATATATTTTAAGAGTTTGGTCATGTGTCTGCAGTCCGGTGTTTAAAGGTGTTTTAAAAGGGAGGTTGAAATTTATATTCACACCGCTGGCCATTGTTGACCTTTTAGCCATATTGCCATTTTTCCTGGGTTTGTTAATTACTTTTGCAATTGATTTAAGAATACTCAGAGTTGTAAGGCTCTTTAGAATCGTAAGAATATTTAAGCTGGGAAGATATTCCGATTCACTTAAACTTCTATCCGGTGTATTAAAATCAAAAAAGGAAGAGCTGCTTGTTTGTGTTTTTCTGTCTTTAATACTTCTTATTTTCCTTTCAAGCATTTTGTATACCGTAGAACTATCAAGCCCTAATACAAAATATAAAAGTATTCTGGACGCCATGTGGTGGGGACTTACAGCGATGTCATCAATCGGCTTGATTGATTTCGGTTTACAGGGTATGGCTCCGGTTACAGCGATGGGGAAAATTGTCGGAGGAATTGTTGCTATTATAGGAATTGGGCTTTTTGCACTGCCTGCAGGCGTTCTTGCTTCGGGTTTTATAGGAGCCTTAAGAAGATCAAAGAAAGCCTCTTCAGTATGCCCGCATTGCGGCAAGATAATTTTAGAAGACCGACGTTCAGAGTAAGATCTCTTTATTTACTATTGTGTAAAGGCGGTAATCTGAAAGATGTCCCGAATAAGAGGCTTAGGTTTCTTTCAAATTTATCACCGCCGCCGGGCTTTTTGATAGCATGAAAATTGCTTCTCATGTCAACTCTGACGGCAAACCACTTAAGGAGATAAATCTTCATGCCTCCGCCGAAAAAACCGTGAGGTTCCCAGGTTGAATTAATACTGATTGCGCCCACTCCCAATACTGCAAAAAGATCTGCTTCAACAATTGATTTGCCGGCCTTGAAGGCGGCGGTCATAGGCAGCATTAGGGTCATGTCCAGAAGATAAATATTGTTATCCGTAAAAAATCCAGGCTGATTGAAAAGAACACTATTTGAATATTTTGCTCTTGAATATCCGAATGTAGGGCCAAAAGCCAAAAATGTTAAAGGGTGAAAAAGATATTCAAAACCCGTTACAAAAGTGTCGTCTAGGCTGTGAGGGTATAAAAAACCGCCGTAGAAAAAGGTTTCATTATACGTTAGCAGTGCATTTCTTTTTTCAAATTCAATAAAATCTGTGGCATTTTTAGATTTTTCTTCAGCAAAGCAGTTAATTGCCAACAAGAGCAGAAAAGATATAATTGTACGTCTTTTAAACATTAAAACCTCATTTTATAAAGGATATGAAACGACTATAAAGATAATTTATTAAAAATAAAGAAATTTATCCATAAGTATAATATAATTTTCACGATAATTTACATATTTTGATTATTGAGCTTAATAAAAAAAGGACCGGATAATTATGACTGGTGAAGCTAATTCTGAATTAATATCTTTATTCGAAGATGAAAAATTTACATTTACGGGTAACCTTTCAGATATCGCTCTGCCGAGAATTTTTTATCATCTCAGAGCAGGATCAATGACAGGTCTTCTGACCATTCAAAAAGAATCATCAAAAAAAGCCGTATCCTTTGAAAACGGTTATCCCAGATTTATAATGTCCAATATAGTCGAAGAGTGTCTGGGTAGAATCTTTGTTTCAAAAGGCAAGATTACGGAAAAGCAGTGTGAAGAATCCCTTAATAAAATGCGGGCTACCAAGAAAAAACAGGGAGAAATTCTCGTTGATATGGGTCTTTTAGAACCGCATGAAATTGATGAAGGACTTAAGGCGCAGGCCAGGGAAAGAATTATAGAGCTTTTCAGCTGGATTGAAGGTGATTATACGTTTTTTGAACAGAGAAGCTTAAGAAAAGATCTGATAAGCATTGATATTGAAGTTCCCCAAATTGTTTTGCTTGGCATCAGGCGTTATTACACTCTAGAAATGCTAAAATCAAAAGTTGATAAGTTTATGAATAATGTTCCGGTTTTGGTTGAAAGTAAAATATTTATGCAGGAAGAGTTCAAATTTGCCACATGGGAATCGAAAACCTTAAAGAATATAGACGGAATATCGCTGCTTAAAATAATCATAGAAAAAAGACTTACAAGGGAAATAGACGTTTATCATCTTGTATATGCCTTAGCCTGCCTGGAAGTTCTTAAATTCGTAGATATCGAATCAGCTAAAAGGATTTTGCGTGAAAAAATAAGCGAAAAGAGCAAAGAAATTGAGGAGAAGAGATTAAGAGAGGAAAAGAGAAAAAAAAAGATCATAGAGCTTACAAAAGATTTCGTTGTTAAGCATGGAGATGAAAAAAAGAAAAGAAAAAGAAAGAAAAAGGGAACAGATGAAAAAGAAAAACCATTTCCTGTATGGCAATCAGCAGTAGCAGCAGTGGTTTTGATTATTATTGTCATTTTTATGTTTAGCGGAGGTACCGGCAAAAATTATAAAAAGCTGGCCGGTGAAGGGGTTTTACATTCAGCCGAAGCATCCGGGACTGTTTTGAATCTTATGTGTACTGACGAGTGGGGAGCATCAACCGATAAGGGAAAGACCAGAAACCTGTTGGAAGATATTCGTAAAAAAGTAAAAAAAAATGAATTTAGAAAAGTAATTTTAAGGGATAAAGGCAACAGGATTTTAGGTTCGCTTTTCATGAATCCAAGCGGGAAATATTATATTGAAATCTATTGAGTGATGGGAATTAATGAGGGTATGGAACTTTTGTTGACAGGCTGGGGGAATAAAAGTTTGTCTTTATACCAAAAATTTCCAAGTTCGATTTAATTGTATTATTTCATATAATTATAAGGGTATAAGTGAGAGTCTTTTCCAAATGTTAAACAACTTTAAAAAATGTTAATTTTGGTTCCCTTTAATTTTATAAAAGTGTTTGATTGTAGTAAGTTAAAGATGGTTTCTGTGTGATACTTCGCATTATAGTTAAAATAAGTTCCCCTTCAATTGAACATTAGTATTTTTGCAATAATATTATTCTTTATATACAGTAAGTTACAAACGGTATGCGACTTGCACTATTACGAAAACACATTGGGAGGAAAATATGCAGGTCACAATCAAATCAAATAAGGGCTCGACGCTACTTGGAGCAGTTATTTTAGTTGTCGTTGCCACCTTCGTTATTACTGGATTCTATAAAATCACACGTTCCGGCAATAATGTCAGTGCCGGTCTAAAAAGAAAAACGGATAACCTTTACGGTGCAGAAAGCGCAATTCATATTGCAGCCAAAAACATGATGAAAATGGTTAATGATAGAAATGCCACGGGAACAGTTCAGGAAAAGCCCGGCTTTAATTTTGTAGATGTATTTCCTGAAGCCGACTACGTAAGAGATACTTTTATAGAAGAATGTGTAACGGCACAGGCAAGAACACAGCTTGAAGAAGCTAATAAAAGGTTGGCCTGTACTTATCTGGCCGATAAATATGAATTATTACCTTTTAAAAAAATCGATGATACCGAAGTTAAAATAGACAGTATTCAAAGATTCAACGGGACTACTGAAAGTGAAGCAAATTTAACCAAAACTATAACGGACAATTATAAAATACCTAAATCCAGCGAAAGCCCTGAAGTAGGAAATCTATTTGCGGAGCGCGACATTTATCAGATAAATCTTACGGCTGAAAATGTAAAGGCCAATACCAAGCTTTCGCTTGCGGCAAGGGTTGCCACATATGGAATTCCACTGCATCAGTTTCTCATATTAAGTGATTATGATTTGAAAATAGTTCCATGGGAAGTTTCTACGGTTAACCTCAAAGGTCGTATACATACAAATGAAAGAGCGGGTTTTGGAATTCAGGACGGATGGAATAATATGTTTACTCTGTCTCCTTTGGATTTTGAAGACGAAACCAGGGCAGTAACTTCGTCAAAAGGTATTTGGAAAGCTTTTAAATACATACATAAATTACCGGACGGAAGCCATGATATTCATTCATATTTTAAAGGTCCTGTTAGGGCCGAAATAGAAGAAAACGAATACGAGATGTTTTATGATTCATCAGCCGATAATCATCTTATACATGAAGACAATTCCTACAGGGTAAGCGACGGTTATCCTTCATGGTGGCAATGTGAAGTTGATCCGGAGTGCTGGGCCGATAATAACGAAAGTACAACGGGATACTATATTGAATATGTCGAAATCGATGCCAAACATGAAGATTTTGAAAATAGAATCGATTCTTATGTAAATAGAATTGAGCCTCTATGGTTTGACAGATTCGATGATGCCGCTCAATATATTGAACCCTGTGATTCATCGGATAGTGCTGCGTATAAAGAGAAGAAACTTTTCTATAAAACGGAAGTAAGGGTTATGATGGACTCTACCGGCAGTTTGAAATCTGTTGATGCAGAAGGAAATGAAGTTACAAGCGGGCCGTTTTCTACCGCGGCACTAACGCTGGCGGATGATCCTGTAGTCAGAGTTAT
>CAYYBZ010000212.1:3212-4657 GCA_964470285.1 uncultured Oligoflexia bacterium | reverse complement strand
TTGTTCCTCCGAAAAAGCGGGTCATAGATGTACTTCGCGAGTTTCAGCTTACTAAAATCCACATGGGAATTGTTGTTGATGAGTACGGCGCGATGAAGGGGATAATTACAATGGAGGATCTTTTAGAAGAGCTGTTCGGTGAAATAAAGGATGAATACGATATTGAGGAGGCCCTTTACAGACGCCTTGAAGACGGAAGCTACCGCTTTGATTTACGGGTTACGGCCGGAAGATTTTCAGAGATGCTTAACTATGAGCTGCCGGAAGGTGATTTTTCAAACCTTATGCAGCTTTTAACCGTTCTTAAGGACGGGAAAAAACCTTCAAATGGAGATGTCATAGCAACCAGGGGACTGCTATTAAACGTTAAAGAGGAGAACAAAAGGCTGGTGGTTTATGCCAGATTAGGAGTTAAATCTGCTTAATGGAATATCTGGTTTACATAGCGATAATTTTTATATGTCTGCTGCTTGAAGGCTTTTTTTCAGGAGCAGAGATAGCGGTTGTCTCTGTCGACAGGCTTCATCTAAAACATATGATTAAAAAAAGGGTAAAGGGCGCTACTCTTTTAAGAGATATGAAAATGAAACCGGAGTGGTTTTTAACGACGACTCTTGTGGGTACAAATCTTTCTACTGTAACCGGTAATTCAGTTGCAACATATCTTGTTATAAAATACTTCGGTGTTCAGTACGAGTATCTTACAATTGCGCTTATGATTCCCTTGATTTTAATTTTCGGTGAAATACTTCCCAAAACGATTTATCAGCAGAGGGCAAATGAAATTGCGCCGAGAATAAGCCCTCTTTTAAAGCTTGCAATGACAGTTCTTTCACCTCTTGTATTTCTGTCAACCAGGGTTTCAGGGTTTTTCTCATATATTCTGGGCAGAGAGGAAAACGAAAGGGATCTGTTCGTTACAAAGGATGAACTTGAACTGCTTTTAAAGATGTCGGATTCAAAAACAGGAGGCATGAAAATAACCCAGAAAAAGATGATTCATAGAATATTCGATTTCACGGAAACTTCAGTTAAGGAGGCTATGATCCCTGCGATTAATGTGAAAGCTCTCGATATGAACGATTCGGTTGAAGGGGCCATATTAAAACTTAAGCAGTGGAAGCATTCAAGAGTTCCCGTTTACAAAGAAAGATTCGACAATATAGTGGGGTTGATTCATACTTATGATCTTATAATTCCAAAGAAAAATGTCGACTTACAGGCCTATATGAGACCGATAAGATATTATCCCGAGTATACTCCGATTGACGATATAATGTTAAAACTTCAGCATGAAGGGGAAGGGATGGCGGCAGTTGTCGATGAGTACGGCGGGGTTGCCGGTATCATTACAATTGAAGACATAATTGAAGAGGTTGTAGGTGAGATAGACGATGAATACGATAATACTCAAAAGGGTTATATGAGGATATCCGACAAAGAAT